>CAZSAH010000009.1:0-38627 GCA_964605015.1 uncultured Alphaproteobacteria bacterium
TGTTCCATTGTTCCACTCTCTAGGGGATGGAACAGTGGAACAGAGGGGGGACGGAATATTAAATAATGCCTCTCGCAGAAAGCTCGCCCAGAGCCCGTTTTTAAATAAGCTTCAAATTTTTCAGCCTTTCTTTTGTCTGAAAAAGCAAGATAGACCTCTATCTTCCAAGGTTTGAACTTATTAGTATATGTTGATTTTCCTGCATTATGCTCTTCAAGTCGGTGTAAGAGATCTGTTGTAATGCCAACATAATACCGCTTTGCGTTAACTTCACTTTTTATAGAATACACAAAATGCCTCATGCTATTATCTCCTTACACGGCTTTCCTCTGAGGATGGCATCACGCCATAGCAAGCTCATCACAACTGTGATGAGCTTGCGTAGGCGGATGGCGGAGGAGGTGGGATTCGAACCCACGGTACGCAAAACGCACAACGGTTTTCGAGACCGCCCCGTTCGACCACTCCGGCACTCCTCCTCAAGCGTAAGCAACGTCAAGAATTTCGTATGATTTATGGCCTTTTCCTGGTGTGGTGATATCACAGGTGTCGCCTACGGACTTGCTAATCAAGGCGCGCGCCAGGGGGGCATTGATAGACAACTTCCCTTTTTTGATATCTGCTTCATCGACGCCGACGATTTGATAGGTCACGCGATCTTCCGTGTCCTCATCAAGAAGAGTGACGGTTGCGCCAAATTTAACATCCTTCCCAGAAAGCTTTGAAACATCAATGACTTCTGCGCGCGCAACCTTGTCCTCAAGTTCTTTGATGCGCCCCTCAATAAATCCCTGTCGTTCACGGGCAGCGTGGTATTCTGCATTTTCTGACAGATCCCCATGCTCGCGCGCTTCAGAAATGGCTTTGATAACGGCATAGCGCTCTACGTGTTTGAGATGCTTCAGTTCTTCCTGAAGGTGGTGAAGGCCTTCAGCAGTCATTGGTAGTTTTTCCATGAGCTCTCCCCATTTTTTAAATTTCACCAGAAGTGTAGCACAAGCTTTAAAGGATGCAAGAGGTCTTGATGGGAAATTAAAAACTCAGGTTAACTAAAATTTCATTCTTTCTTGATAGACTTCTCTTATGAGCAAAAAACTTTAAGAGAGGCCTTCATGACATCAAAGGACACCGCCCAAAAAACATCCACATCTTATGTGTTCTTTCTGACCATGATTGTCCCCCTTTTAATTGGAGTCACCATCGCCTTGACGTCTTTGGCGCATGCAAAATGGAATGAAAACGATGGCCAGCTGTCCCCCTCCCCTCTCTCGCAAGGCTGGAAAGAAGGGGTGGAGGAGCGCCCTCTTTTCTTGTCGTCCAACGCTCTCTCTTCGTCGTCCTGAATGATCCCGGGTCAAGCCCGGGACTAAAGATTCAGGACGACAAGAAATAATCTTCTGTAAATTAATATTTTTTTAATCATTTTGCTTTAGGGTGAACAATGTACGGTGGTTATAAAACCACTTATAAACATTAACACACAAGAGAGAGGATTAAGACGATGAGTTATAAAACAATGACAGCAGCCGTTGCGACAATCATTGCGTTGTCAACAGTGGGGGGGTATGCAGCGCCTGAGGCTGGTGCAGAGTCTGGAGCACCATCTACAAATATCTTGGATGGAATGAAGACTGCTTTGTCTGGAATGTCAAACCATGATGAGCCAGGTTCAATTTGGCAAACATGTGCAGCGAGTACAGGAAAGGTAGAGACCTTGAGCGCCTGTATTAAGAAATGGATGGAAGATCCAAAACGCACTTCAGCGGAAAAACAGGCGGTAGCGGATGCAGCCGGAAAGGGCGTAACATCACCTTGTTATTCTATCTGTACTGGCGATACTAGGTATTCTTACGGTTCTTGTTCAACATTTTGGGGGCCAATGGGGGGAGATAAGAACTGTAAAGCTTTGTGCTGTCCTGCTGGGGCCGCTGATTCTTTAAAAGGTTGTTGCACGGCTGCTAAAGATCCTGACTGTTGTAAAACATACTAAAAACACACATTAACCAAATCAAAGCAACCTCCACCCATTTCGGAGGTTGCTTTTTTCTGTCGCACCTAACAACTTGAGAAAGGATTAAATCAATGATTAAGAAATTTTTATTAAGCGCTGTTTGCGTCTTTGTTGTTTCAATGGGCGCAGTGGATGCGGAAAAAGCAGATAAAAAAAGCGAAAAGGATGGTGGTATTTGCAACATCGGCCCTCGATCTTGGAATACTTTACAGGGACTATCAGCCAACGATAAGAGCAACACCGTTGGGGCAGCAACGCAAATGGCTGGGTTTGATCCATATCAAATTGGGTATGCCCTTAGACAATGGATGAAGACTGCTGATGAGAAGTACAAACAACAAGTGACAGACGCTTTCGTTCCCTTGTGTAAGTCAGTTTGTACTGCCTGTAGTACGCGGCCCTGTTATGATAACTGTAGAGCTATTTGTTGCGCTGCTGGCGTGGGGGCAGCATTAAAGCCATGTTGTGATGCGGCGCGTGATGCTCATTGTTGTGAATAACACCCCCCTATACCGCTTCTCTTTTAAAAACCCATTCTCGTTGAAGAAAGAAATTAAAGAAAAACAACACGCTTTCCACAACGATCTTGGATGAAAAGGCGTTATAGCCATAAAGGTCAATATACTCGATGAAAACCATGCCAAGGTAAATGTTCAACGTGAAAATAAAGACATACTTGAAAAAGTTCATTTTGGTGGCATTTTTGATCCCAAAAACGGCCTTTTTATTGATGTTATAATTCACAAGGCCCGATATCAGACGCGCCAGCACAAAGGAAGAGCTCACAGAAAATGAAAAAAGAACAATAAGCAGTGAAAACGCTAGATAATCAATAAAGCATGAAAAAAGGGAAGACGTAAAAAACCTGACGATCACAAAGTAAATTTTCAGGGAGTCAAAAAGCGGGTTAAAATGGCTTGCCTTATTATTATCAATATAAATGGTGTCGATGGGCAATTCCTGGGGGCGCATCCCTATTTTTTGAGCCTTCAAAAGCATTTCCATCTCAAATTCATATCGATTTGCGCTGATATGGAGGCATTCTTTCATCAAACGCGCCGGAATGCCCCGCAAGCCCGTTTGCGTGTCGGTGACCTTATTTCCTGTCACAAACCGCCAAATGGATCGGGTGAGCAAGTTTCCAACCCGCGATTTCAGGGGGATGCTTTTATCCCCAAAACTAAAGTTTCTGGCCCCCAGCACTAAGGTGCGGCTGTCTTGCATGGCCTGAGCAACAGCCAGGGCATCCTTTACAGAATGCTGGCCATCCGCATCAAGGGTGACACCTCCCACAAGGGAGGGGTAGCGCACAAGGATGACGTTAAAGGCTGTTTTAAGGGCCGCTCCTTTGCCTAAGTTTGAGGCGTGGGTCAGAAGGGTCACCCGACTATTGGCAAACAGAGGGTCTTGAAACGCTGTTTTATCTTTGCTCCCATCATCGATCACAAAAACAGGCGCGTCTGTTTTGTCCAAAAGCTCTTTCAGGACGGTAAGAAGGGGCGAACCTGGCTCATAAGCGGGAATAATAAAGCAAGATGTCATAGAGTTCATGATTTCCGTTCAGAAAAAGGAATATAATGCCGCAATGGGTGGCCTGTGTAAAGTTGGCGCGGGCGGCCTATTTTTTGAGAAGGATCTTCAATCATCTCCATCCACTGGGCAATCCATCCAACGGTTCGGGCGACTGCAAAAATCACGGTAAACATGGAGGTTGGAATTCCCATGGCTTGAAAGATAATCCCAGAATAAAAGTCTACGTTCGGGTAAAGCTTCTTCTCAATAAAATAAGGGTCTTCGAGGGCGATTTTTTCAAGCTCTTTTGCGAGTTCTAAGAGCGGATCTCCTTGGTGGCCCAGCTCCCCCAGCACCTCATGGCAGGCTTTTCTCAACACAGTAGCCCGCGGATCATAGTGCTTATACACCCGGTGGCCAAATCCCATGAGGCGGAAGGGATCATCCTTATCCTTTGCCCGCTTGATAAATTCAGGAATGCGATCCTTATTCCCAATTTCTTTGAGCATATTTAAGACAGCTTCATTCGCGCCCCCGTGGGCGGGCCCCCACAGGCAGGCAATGCCGGCGGCAATACACGCAAAGGGGTTGGCTCCACTTGATCCCGCAAGGCGTACGGTTGAGGTGGACGCATTTTGTTCATGATCGGCGTGAAGAATGAAAATCTTATCCAACGCCTTGGCAATGATAGGATTGACTGTGTAAGGCATCGTTGGGGTGGTAAACATCATGTGCAGAAAGTTTTCTGCATAGCTCAGGTGATTTTGAGGGTACATAAAGGGTTGCCCCACCGAATATTTATAGGCCATGGCTGCGATAGTGGGCATTTTAGAAATCAAGCGGTGAGAGGCAATTAGGCGTTGTATTGGGTCGTGAATATCAAGGCTATCATGATAAAAAGCAGAGAGCGCGCCCACAACCCCCACCATCACAGCCATGGGGTGGGCGTCTCGGCGAAACCCGCTATAGAAATTGCGTAATTGCTCGTGAAGCATGCTATGGAGCGTGATGCTTTGCTGAAAAGGAGCGTACTCCTTTTGGGTGGGAAGGTCGCCCTCCATCAAAAGGTAGGCTACTTCTAAAAAAGTGCTTTTTTCTGCAAGTTCTTCGATGGGATACCCGCGGTGCAGTAAAATTCCCTTTTCGCCATCAATAAAGGTAATTTTAGACTCACAACTTGCGGTTGAGGTATAGCCAGGATCGTAGGTAAAATGCCCCGTTTCGCTGTAAAGCTGACGAATATCTAAAACAGAGGGCCCTAAAGTTCCATGAAGAAGGGGAAGGTTAACCGCTTGTGATCCTCCGGGCTGACCGGGAGTAAACTCAAGATGGGCCAATTCATAATCTTCATCAAAAAAACGAGATGTCATCTTAAGATCCTTTTCTTTTATTAAGAAATGGTATTACATCCAAAGACCAATGTAAATTGATCTCTATGAACCAATGCTTTCGAACAGCTCTCATAAAACCGTCGATAAGATAAGAAGAGTACAACTCTCGAGCCTTTTTACATCAAACTGACATTAAAGATACCCAATGGGGATGGCCGTCACTTTTTGTGAAAGAGGAACATCATTGGCCTTTAAGCAAATAACCGCCCCCGGTCCTATAGGGCAATTAAGCTTTTCAAGAGATGAAAAGTGTTTTGTGGCGTTGAGAGAGGGGCTCGCGCTTTTTTTGAATTCCACAGGATAGAGTTGACCATCTTGCTCGATTAAGAGATCAACCTCTTTTTGATCCCGATCACGATAAAAATAGAAATATGCCGTCTTCCCATTGTGCCAATAACTCTTAATAATTTCAGAAAGCATATAGGTCTCGAGAATTGCCCCTGACATGGCACCAGCTTCAAGGGATTCCGGTGTTGACCATTGGGTGAGATAGGCACAAAGCCCCGTATCAAGAAAGTAAAGCTTAGGTGTTTTCAGCAGTCGATTGGTCACATTTGTATGGTAAGGTTGTAACATGTAGACAAGCCCTGATGCTTCGAGAATGGACACCCACGCTTTGATCGTTTTCAGGTCAACGCCAACGTCGCGTGCCATCTCTGCATAATTGATCAACTGACCTGTTCTCGCTGCTGCTGCCCTCAGAAATCTGAGAAAGGACATTTCATCACCAACACGAGCTAAAGCGCGCACATCACGTTGGATATACGTCTGAATATAGGAGCTGTAAAAAATATCTCTTGCAACATCATTATGTAAGGCCACTTTTGGAAAAGCGCCCCGCCAGATGGATCTATACAAATCCATGACGTCCATCACCGTTGACTGTGATTTGGCGCGATTTATCCATTCTGTTGTTGGAAGGAAGGGGTGAGACTGTGCAGCTTTATCCCGCATTTCTGCCTGTGACAGTCCCAGTAAATCGAGAATGGCCACGCGGCCCGCTAAGGTTTCCACAACACCTTGCATAAGGTGGAATTTTTGAGATCCCGTAAGCCAGAATAAGCCGGGTCTCTTGTCTTGATCAACCACGACTTTGATGGCTTCAAAAAGCTGAGGCGCATATTGGACTTCATCGATAATCACGGGCGGCGTGTGTTTTTGTATGAAAAGGGCAGGATCTGTTTGTGCGAGGGCTCTTTGTTCAAGATCATCAAGAGTGACGTAATGATGGTCCTTGGTGACACACTCTTCAAGCAATGTTGTTTTTCCAACCTGACGTGGTCCTGTTAAAAGAAGAACGGGAAAGGTTGTCGAGACTTGCTTGATCGTCGTCGCGAGTGTTCGGTTCTTAAAGAGCATGCATACTTATCGTCTAAAATGGAATCGTATGGCATATTAGCCGAAAAAATAAGCGGGCGCAAGCAAAAGATGCCCGGATCACCACAAATTTACTTTTTCTCTTGCAAAATGCTCACAGTAAACTTCATAAATACAACTCCTGAAATATAGAGTAAATTATATGAATAGTCTTGGTTTTAACACACCCCCTCAAAACACACGCCTTGTTGTGGCCATGTCAGGGGGCGTAGATAGCTCTGTTGCAGCGGCTCTGATGGTTGAAGCGGGGTTTGAGGTCATTGGCATGACCTTGCAGCTTTACGACCAAGGGGCCGCCCTTGGGAAAAAGGGCGCCTGCTGTGCGGGCCAAGATATTTATGATGCTCGGCAGGTATGTGATAAATTGGGGATTCCTCATTATGTGTTGGATTATGAATCTCGGTTTAGCCAAGCCGTTATTGAAGATTTTGCGGATAGCTATTTAAGAGGGGAAACACCCATTCCCTGTGTGCGCTGTAATCAACAGGTTAAGTTTAAAGATCTGCTGACAACTGCTCGGGACTTAAGCGCGCAAGCCCTTGTCACAGGACATTATGTCCAGCGTCTTGGAGCAACAGAAGGGGCTGAACTCCATCGTGCTTTTGACTCCTCGCGTGATCAGAGCTATTTTCTTTTTGCCACCACCCAACAGCAGCTGGATTTTTTAAGGTTCCCCTTGGGGGGGATGGAAAAGGCGGAAACGCGTGCTCATGCCTTGCGCTTTGGTCTTGACATCGCAGACAAACCGGACAGTCAAGATATTTGCTTTGTTCCCAATGGGTCTTACGCGAATGTTCTTGAAAAGCTGCGCCCGGGATCCTTAGAAGAAGGGGATATCCTTCACGTTGATGGTCGCGTTTTAGGGCGTCACAAAGGCATCATTCATTATACGGTTGGACAACGCAAAGGTCTTGGCATTGGCGGGGGCGATCCTCTTTATGTGATTCGTTTGGATCCTCACACCCATCGCGTTATTGTCGGTCCCTATGAGGCCCTCGCCCGTACAGAAATTTGGCTCAAAGAGGTCAATTGGCTGGGAGGCGAAATCACAGAACCTATTCGCTGTGAGGTAAGAGTGCGCTCCACCCGTCCTCCTGTCCCCGCAGATGTGGTGCTGACCAAAGAAGGAGGGGCTCATGTCACATTTCTGACCCCCGAATATGGGGTCTCAGCTGGCCAAGCGTGTGTCTTTTATCAAGGATCGCGCGTGCTGGGAGGGGGCTGGATTCTGAATCAGGAAGGGCGCGAATACGCCGTTCCTGCCTCTCAAATGGTGGGCGTAGCTGGATTTGAACCAGCGACCCCTACGATGTCAACGTAGTGCTCTCCCCCTGAGCTATACGCCCATTTCAGATGTTAGTCATCAGTAATCAGTAATGTGGCGGGTGTCTAGAAGATTTTACTCCCCCTCCCCTCCCCTCTCACGCGCGCGCATGTAAAATTAAAGCCATAGCTTTTAGGGCGCCCCTCAATTTTTGCAGGAGTAGACACACTATACTGCAACCCATTTGTTTTTGCATACCCAATGGCTTTGGCGAGAGATGGAAAAAAAAGGTGCAGCTCACCACGCATGTCTTGGGAGCTCACCCACCCCATTAAGGGATCGGGAAGAAGCGGATCCTTTGATTCAAAGGTGACACACCAGTCCTCTGTTTTTCCTTTTCCGGCTTGCATGGCGCTTTTGAGAGGTTGATAAATTCTGACAGTCGTCATAGGCTCTTCTCCACTATTGTTTTATTATACCAATGTCTTTTAAAGGAAGCAAAGCCTATGACAGAAAAAACGCTCCCATTCTTCATGCCCCATCGTGGGTTTATGGTTGTTCTGTCTTCCCCCTCTGGGGCAGGGAAAACAACGGTATCTCAGCATGTCTTAGCCCTTGAGGAAGGGCTCGAGCTTTCGGTTTCTGTGACCACTCGCCCGCAGCGTCCCTCAGAGCAAGACGGGAAAGACTATCATTTTGTTGATGAAAGCACTTTCTCTCATATGGTGAAGGAGGACCACTTTTTAGAGCACGCTCTTGTCTATGGCTATCATTATGGCACCCCTAAAGCGTCTGTTGAAAATCATCTAGAGGCCGGAACGGATATCCTCTTTGATATTGATTGGCAAGGAACGCAGCAGTTAAAACAAATTTCAACAGCGAATTTAGTGAGTATTTTTCTTCTTCCCCCCACCTTAGAAACGCTTGAAACGCGGCTGCGGGGGCGGGCTGAAGATGGGGAAGACACGATCCGTTTGCGCATGAGTAAAGCCTCTGACGAGCTCAGCCACTGGGCTGAATACGACTATATCATTATAAACAATGCCCTTAACGACTGTGTCCATGCGGTCCGCTCCATTATTCAAGCGGAACGGTTAAAACGGCGACGTCAAGTTGGGCTTGCGAATTTCGTAAATTCCTTACGAGGGGAGGATTTTTAGGAAAAAGCAGACATTACCCTACAAAAGAGGGGCTAAGATCAACTTTCCTTGAACAGCCCCTCTATTTTTAGTATGTCACGAAAAGGTTGATAAACGATAAAACTCATACACACAGTTGCAATACATGATGAATAAGACTTATAGTCCAAGAGAATTTGCTTTATCTTAAGTTTAGCTTTTGCTGGAGAATAAGAGAATGATGCATACATTGCACCTACCGCGAGGGGTTTTTAAAGATTTCCATATTAATAAAGATCGATTCTTTGAATTTAAATTTATTCTATCTATATGTTCAACATGGGCAACAATTATTTTTACCTTAATTTTTGTTCATTGGGTGGAGAAAAATTCTGGGTGGGTTAATCTTGCTATTATTTCTTTACCAACAATAATAACTATCGGTACTCTGCAATATATACTTATACACGCAGCTCATGAATGTGTGCACCAAGAATTTCAAACAAACAATCTCCGCAGCTGGTTATTTGCTGCAATTACGGCTTACCCTATAGGATTAACACGAAATTTAAGAGAAGAGCACTTAAGGCATCATCGCTATCTTGGGGTTCCAGAGATTGATCCTGATTACCCCGTTTATCGAGTTTTTCCAAAATCAAAACTATCATTCTTATATTTTATTTTTATAAATGCTTCTGGCATTAGTGCATTTTTACAATTTTTCAATCGTATAAAAACCCAAGAAAAAAGTGGCGATTCCTTAAACGGAATCACGACCAAGAGTCATTTAAGTGAAAAACAAAGTAAATTTGAATTTTTTTATACCATTTCATTTCAATTAACTATACTATATATGTTCTTTTGTTTTTTTAACCCATTTTATTATTTTGTATTTTACTTATTTCCCTTACTCTCAGTAGCTAAAACACTGGCACAGCTGCGGGGATTAGCAGAACATGGGGATCCTACAGGAAAAATAGTTTTAAGGAGTTTTCTTGGAAAAGATCTTTTTACTAAAATCATGGGCGTTTACGGATTTTCTTTCCACGCAGAACACCACTTGAGTATGTCTGTTTCTTACTTGGGCCTTCGAGATGTAAATGAACATTTGATGCGAGCTCCCGAAGGACTTGGAAGGGAAATTCAAATTTACGCGAGGGGTCACTTGCAGCTTTTATATGAATGGTTTGTTGCTTCACCATGGAGAGAAAAGAAAAATGACTGAGATTAATAATGCTATCGACCAATTAAGCTATGAATGTCAGCTATGTAAATGCAAGGAAAGTTTTGTTGAAACAAGAAATATAAAAGATTGGGAATTTGGTGCTGGTAACGTGTATGAATACCGCAAGTGCATAAACTGCAATCAGGTTCAGCTTTATCCCTTTCCAACTTTACAGCAGCTCGAAGCTGCTTATCCTGATGATTATAGTGCTTATGTAAATATTGCTCAGAATCGTGGAATAATTTACAATACACTTTATAAATTTGTTAACTTTATTCGATATAGAAGGTTGAGAGTTTTAATTCCAAAGGGTGCAAAAATTCTTGACGTTGGGTGTGGCAATGGCCAGTTTTTAGCAGAGCTTGTTAGACTAGGAGCAACAGAACTTCATGGAGTTGACTTTAACGAAAAGGCAGTGGAGCTTGCACAAAAAAAAGGAATTAACGCGTATAAAGGGGTGTTTTTAGAGTATGTGGAAAAAAAGAACAGTTTTAGTGCGATTTTTATGAATCATTATATAGAACATGTGTTGAATCCAAAAGCAGAGATAGAAAAAGCATATGTCCTTTTAAAGAAAAATGGATATTTAATTGGTGAACTGCCAAACTTTTCTTCTTTGGAACGTCGTTGGTTTAAACGCTATTGGGGAGGCAATCATGTGCCTCGACACACTTTTCAATACGACAGAGCGCAATTGCACTCTCATTTATCTGCCGCTGGTTTTTCTGATATTAAAATTAATTATGAATTGAATAGTGGAGAACTTGCTGCATCAATTCAAAACTGGCTGCAAAGAAATGTACCTGATCTTAGCAACAATCCAGCCTTAACTTATGGGCGCATGAAAGGATTTAATGCTTTATTACTTTTTTTCCTACCTTTAAGCGCGATGCTAGCATTGATAAGACAATCTGGGATTATTAGTTTTCAGGCGCGTAAATAAGAGGTTTAAGCCTGTCTGGTATTAAGTGATGCTGGTAGTCGTAGCTCAGAAGCTAAGGTAGGCAAATGAATAGTACTTCCTATCTATAAGGTCATCCACTGATAAAAATTATCTTCGTGCTATCATCCTTGGTCTTTATGTCCTTGGCATTTGCGAAAGCCTCCCCTGAAATTTCTCTAAAATTGAAGGGTTTTATTGAAAAATTCAAATCCCAAAAAGAGAAGTTGCAAGAAGGCGCGATTGCTATTTATGTAGATAACACTAACACGTTACCTGCAATTTTATGAGTCTTAACACCAACTCTTTTTATTTTTTCTTAAAAAACTTGAGCGTTTGAAGTTTGTTAAGCAGGAGTTTGACTCCTTTTTTCAACAAGAGGGGGTTCATCATTATAGAAAAAATGAGGAATCCAAAAGCTTTTTGAAGGTTGTGGGATTTATAACTATAAAATAATTCGATTTGACAGGTAGAAAGAAATTTCATTTTTTTAAGTCCAGAGAGATATTTGAAATGTTTTTGACTCATTTTCTGAAGAGAGGACGCAACATTTTTATAGGAGGGTCTTTCTCCCTGATGAATATGGCTCAACGGTATGCCGTAGGTGACTAAGTCAAACTTCTCAGAAAAACGAAGAAGCCAATCCCAATCCTCAAAGCGCTCTAAAGATTCATCATAAAAACCAATGATTTCATAAACTTTTTTATCTACGAGAAGGGTTGAACCGGGGCTGATAAAACAGCCTTCCAAAAAATATTTTTTCCAATTTTTTACATTTTTAAAATTTCGTTGCTCTAAAAATCCATTGTTTTTATGCAAAAAAAAGGATGTAAAGGACCCTTTTATATTCTTATTATTCTTTTTCTCCTTCTCAAAAGAAGAGATTTGTTCTTCTAGCTTTGTCAGGCACCACTCATCATCTGAATCAAGAAAGGCAATAAACTCTCCTCTCGCAGCCTTTATACCTGTATTTCGAGCCGCAGAGGCTCCTTTGTTTTGAAAATGGTTGAGAATTCGTAATCTTGGATCTGAATATAAATTTAAAAGATTTTCTACATCATCTGTGGAGCCATCATTCACCACAAGAATTTCAAAGTCTTTAAATGTTTGTTTGAAAACGCTTTCTAGAGCTCTAGAAAGAGTGTGTTTCCTGTTGTAAACAGGAATAACAATGCTTAAAAAAGGGGTGCTTATTAAATTTTTATCCATCTTATTGAATAAACCAAGAGATTTTCCACATGAAAACTTATCAAATTCTGTGTTAATAAACAACCCTTTCTCTTGTAATTTTATTATTTTTACGTATAATCTCAGTCGTGAGTAAAATTTTATAAATAATAATTTAAAAATGGCGCCAGGTAAATAATGAAAAAAATTCTTATTATTTCGACGAACTCTCACTCTTTGATAAATTTTCGCAGTGAATTGATCGAGGATTTTCTTGATCGTCATGTTTCTGTTGTAGCATGTATCCCTGAAGATTCTTTCACACAGTCTGCTATTGAAAAATTTGAAAATAGAAATGTAAAAATTGAAATTCTAGATATCAAAAACACACGTAAAAACGTTTTTTTTGATCTAATTTTAATATTTAAAATTATAAAAATTATAAAAAAAAATAAAATTGATGGTGTGTTTTTATTTCACATGAAGCCGGTTGTTTATGGATCTATCGCTGCACGGCTTTTAGGGTTGAAGCATATTTACTCCATGGTTACAGGTCTCGGCTATGTTTTTACAGAAAATAAAGGATTTTCTATAACAAGAACCTTATTAAAGTCCCTTTTGTCTTTTTCCCTCTCCCTTAATAATAAAATCTTTTTTCAAAATAAGGATGATTTTGAGCTTCTTTGTAAAAGTGAGGATCTTAAAAATGCGTCTGTTCTCATTAACGGCTCAGGGGTTAATACGGACATCTTCATATTCACCCCCCCTCTCCCAGAAATCTCTTTTTTGTTTGTAGGACGTCTCCTCCGTCACAAAGGAATTTATGAGTATGTTGAGGCTTCTAGAATTTTAAAGAAAAAATACCCTGAAGTTTCTTTTAAAGTTGCTGGAGGATTTCATTCCAACCCTTCATCAGTCTCGTTAAAGGAACTAGAGAGTTGGATTGAAGAAAAAACCATCGACTATTTGGGAGAAGTGCAAGAAATATTGCCTGCATTTCAAGAGACGTCTGTTTGTGTTTTACCCTCCTATAGAGAAGGGTGCCCCCGATCTCTTCTAGAGGCGATGTCTGTTGGAAGAGCCATTATTACAACAGATGTGCCAGGATGTCGGGATACAGTCATTGAAAATGATAATGGCTATCTTATTCCTGCTAAGAACGTCATTCAGCTCGCAGAAGCCATGGAGAAGTTTATTGCAAACCCTTCAAAAATAAAAAATATGGGTCGTCAAAGTAGGCATTTAGCAGAACAAAAATATAATGTCCATAAAGTTAATATAAAAATCTTAGAAAACATGGGGCTATAAAATACAAAATAAAATAATTTATTTGTTAAATAAATTTTTTGTTCTCTTCTAACCAGGCCTGAAACATGAGGATGTTCCAAAGCTCATGAGTTCGATCCCGTTTCTTTAGAGAATGTTCCTCCCAATACCTTTTAACAACGTGAGGGTTTAAGAATCCCTCTGCTCTCAAACGTTTTTCCTCTAAAAGACCCATAGCCCACTCTTTTAAAGGGCCGAGCAACCATTCTCCCAGAGGAACTCCAAACCCCATCTTAGGACGCTCTACAAGGTGTTGAGGCACATATTTGTAGAGCACCTCTCGTAAAGCTATTTTTCCTTTTTTTCCGCGAATTTTCATTGAAAGAGGCAATCTCCAAGAAAGTTCAAATAAATGGGGATCAAGAAAAGGCATTCTCGTTTCTAAGCCATTTCCCATGCTGGCTCTATCGACTTTTGTGAGAATATCCCCCGGAAGGTAAGTCAAAACATCTTCTAGCATCATCCAAGATGCCCTATTCTTCTTACCTTCCAAAGAAGCATTTGTGTGTTTTAAAAGATGGCCATTCCCACTTTCAAGGACGAGCTCATTTGGATTTTTTATAATTGAGGTGAGAGAGGTATAAAAGCTAACAAGAGAATCTAAAGAGCGAAGGACATCGCTTGTTTTCATCATTTTATGACGTAAGGCAGAAACTTTCAGTGTAGAAAGAAGGAATCTATCTAATTTATTATAAGTAGATTCATATGTATTAGAATTAACAAAAACAAAAAGTTGAGCAAAAATATGTCGTAAAAAAGAAGGAGTAGAGGATAAATTATTATAAATATTTGTCCCCCAGGTATAACGATTGTATCCTCCAAAAAGCTCATCTCCCCCATCTCCGCTCAAACAAACCGTGACCGACTGCCGGGCCAATTGACTTATGAGATAGGTGGGAATTTGAGAAGAATCAGCAAACGGCTCATCATAAAGATGGGGAAGTTTTGGAATAACATTCAGAGCATGTTCATTTGTTACATACAATTCTGTGTGATGCGTTGAAAGATAAGCGGAAATTGCTTTGGCATAAGGGGCTTCATTAAATTTTTGTTCACTAAACCCAATGGTGAACGTATTAATAGGTTTAGCGCTATTTGCCTGCATCATAGCCGTTATTAAAGACGAATCAATTCCTCCTGATAAAAAAGTTCCCAAAGGAACATCTGAAATACTTCGCAAAGAAATTGACTTCTGGAGGGTTTTCTCTAAAAGCTTCAGGGCTTCTTCCCCCTCAATTTTTGGCTTATCTTTTGTGCCATTAACAACCTCGTTGGCTGACCAATAGGTTGTTTTTTCTACTTTTTTGTTTTTGCCTATACGGAGACAATGCCCTGGTTCAACTTTCTCAATGTTTTTGAAAATTGTATAAGGAGCAGGTATATAAGAATACCTCATAAATAAATTTAGAGAATATCTGTCAATATCTACATGTAATTTTTTATACTGTTTGAGTGCTTTTATTTCAGAAGCAAATAAAAGTGTATTTCCTTCCCACCCCCAATAAAGGGGTTTTTCCCCAAACCGATCCCGTACGAGATACACAACTTCATCTTGCTTGTCCCATAAAGCGAATGCAAACATACCATTCACTTTCTTCAAGCTCTTCTCAATTCCCCACGTTTCAATGGCTGCAAGAAAAACTTCCGTATCGGAATGACCCCGAAAAACCCATCCTTGTTGTGAAAGCTCTGCGGAAATTTCTTTAAAATTATAAATTTCCCCATTAAAAACAATTACAAAACGATTAGAGTTTGATGACATAGGCTGATGGCCTGTTTGGGAAAGGTCAATTATAGAAAGCCGCCGAAAACCTAAGGCGACTCCTTTTTCTTGATCCATCCAAATTCCATGATCATCTGGCCCCCGCAAATGCAAAGATGACGTCATTGATTGAATGTCATTAAGCCTTTCCGGGGATTGATTAAAAATGATGCCTGCAATGCCACACATTTACTTATATTTTCCTCATAATTGAGTTTTATTTCAAGGAAATAAATTAAAATCGTACATCATTCACCATTTAAGTTCAACAAATTGAACATCTGTAACAATCTCCGCTTTGACAAGTAGCAATCGATGTCTTTTAATAGGTATTATTTTTCCTCAGGGAGGGTATATTAGCAAGAAAAAATTTAATCAGGAGCCACTTCGAGTTTTACAATATTTTTTACAATAGCGTTGACATTTCCAAAAAAGTATGATACGGTAGTAAATGTAAAATCAAAGAATTGTGTCCAGCGGCTTTTTCTTATTTAAGAAATTCACATTCTATCCTTAAAAATTAAATTGAAAGTTTGTTTTTAGAATGTTATCAATTTCCTGTATTCTCATTTTAAACTCGACTCTTTCCAACCTATGCAACCCTTAAAGCAAAAAAGTTTGAGAGAGAAAAAGAACGTTTTTACAGGTATTATTTTATGAATAAATTAAGCGAGTTTACCTTAATTATTCCTACTCATAACCGTGCTGATAAATTTACTTGTCTTATTAACCTTTTAAGTAAATATAAGACCGTTTTTCATTTGATAGTTTTAGATTCCAGCGAAAATGAGACAAAAACAAAAAACAAACATGCCTTAAAACGCCTTTTAAAACCTAATGTATCCTATGTCTATCATGAATTTTCTACATCTTGCGAACCTTTCGAAAAATTTTATTTTGGCATCTCACGAGTAAAAACAAAATATTGCTCCCTTTGTGCGGATGATGATATTTTATTTTTAGAAAATGTTGAAGAAATAGTGGCCTTTTTAGAATCACATTCTGAGTACATAGGGGCCCACGGGTATTACTTTAATTTTCAACTCGATCAGGATGGTTTTGAAGTTCAAGATATTGTTTACTCACGAAACAATCTTTTTGAAGACGAGCGAATGAAAAGAGTATATGCGCTTTTTTCAAACTATGAAGCCACTTTTTATGCAACATATAGAACACAAATTATAAAAGATTTTTTCCTTTTAAGTTTGACCGTTGATACGGCTCTCTGGAAAGAGCTTATTCTGGCCCTTGCTTCCGTTGTCTCAGGAAAAATATGTCGCCTTCCTTTTTTCTACTATGGAAGAAGAGTGGGACAATCTTTGCCCTTCAATAATTGGCATCCCCTTGAGATTTTTGCTAAAAAACCAGATCTTTATTTCCAAGATTATTTCAAGTGTAGAGCCGCCCTTTTTCAACATTTTGATGTCAACGGGGCGGAGGAAGAAAAAATTTTTGATCTAGCACACCTTCTATACTTGAAAAATTACATAGATCCAGTACAAATAGAAATGTTTTGCAATGAAAGTTTCGAAGAAAGTCATTCAGAAAAAGGTGTTTTTTATAAATCTCAAAAAATGAAAGAAAGTATATTTAAAAATATCTATAAAAATAGAAAAGGAACTCACAACAAAGCTCGATTAGCTATCTCTATTGCGCTGAGAGAGATTCTATTAAATTTAGGATATAAACTTGTTCACCGATTTAATTTTTTAAAACCTTTTATGAAAAAAATAGCCGTATACTTAATTCCTAATACTATCATACACAATACTTCACAAAAATCTCTTTCAATTCCTTATAATTTTGGAAGTGAATTCTTTGTAAGAAACTTACCTTCTGGGCACAGACCTAACAAGAAAGACGTAGACTTTATTATTTCAAACTTAGAAAACTATGTGGTTCTTGCTGAAAATTGAAGTTTTTTCTAAGGTATTTAGTCTTCTTCTTTTATATGAACTTATACAACCAGTGTTTTTTGCCTTGATGGATGTGTTAAAAAGTGTTTTGATAGTTTTCTAGTGAGAGGATCTAGTTTTTTCCATTTTGTAATCCTTCTTTTTATCGGAAACGATTCCAAAATTTAAACCATTTCTCTTGCTTTTCAATGCACCATTTAAAAGTGACGAATGGTGTGGGTATATGTCTAAAAAATTTTTAAATGAGTTTAGATAAATAATAAAGTTTATGAAATGAATGTAAAAGCAACCCCGTTAAATCTACCCCGTCTTTTCACTTCGAATAGAAATGTGACTTCTTCGGAAAATATTGAAAATATCAATTCTTTTTTATTAAAAAATAAAAAAAATAAAAAGAAATTTGAGGAATTTGTATTGCATTTATTTAAGCATGGAAATTTAAAAGATATTATTTATCTTCATCAAAATGGACATATTCAAATTCAGGGACCTTTAACACAAAAGGCTCTTGAAGAGGCTATAAGTTATGGGCACGTGAGTATTATTCGTTATTTTCATCAAAATGGAGCAAGTATAGAATCAATTGTAAGCACGAATGGATTACAAAATGCGGTCATAAATGACCAAAATGAAGTTTTAAAATACTTTCATCAACAAGGAATTTCTTTGACAGATGAAGTAGTTGATGCACTCATAAGCATAGTTCGCGTTTGTGAGAGCCGCAAGTGTCTTGACTATTTTTACAAAAATGGGCTGGCAACATGTAATGAACTTCACATTTTGATGTCTCCTATAAGGGATAAACTTAATAATACAACTGAACACTTCAATGAAAATGATTTTGATGTCAAAGAAAGCTTGTTATATAAAGCGGTCGCAAATGATTGCGTTGAATTATTAACATACTTTCATCAGGGGAAAATTTCTTTTACAGATGAATTAATTGATAAACTCATAGACTTATGTGGTGTTTGTGGGAGTTACAAGTGCCTTGAATATTTTTACACAAATGGGTTGGCAACATGTAGTAAACCCCACACTTTGACATCTCCTACAGGAGATAAGCTTAAAAATATTAATAATATAACTAAACATTTAAACACAAATGATTTTGATGTCAAAGAGAGCTTGTTATATAAAGCGGTCGCAAATGATTGTGTTGAATTTTTAAAATACTTTCATCAGCAGAAAATTTCTTTTGCAGATGAATTAATTGATAAACTCATAGACTTATGTAGTGTTTGTGGGAGTTGTAAGTGTCTTGAATATTTTTGCCAAAATGGGCTATGGAAACTCGATGAATCTCATGCTTGGAAACCTCTTGCAAAAACAGCTCTTCAAAAGAGCAATCTAAATATCGCTTATTGTATATATAAAAACTGCATTAAAAGTAGGGCCTTTATAGGTAGATATATTATTGACAATAATATATCTTATTCAGAAAGTAATTTACCCTACGCAACATTAAAATCAACATCATGTGTAGTGCATGAGGAAAAAATTAAAAATAAAGAGGAATTTTTCTTTTTTTCAAAAAAAGAAGAAGCAGAACTTTATTACTATTTGGCCACGTCAAATGGACATACTGATTTATTTGATCTCCTTAGAATGCTTTTTCCCTTTTTGGTTTCCGATCAAAGGATAGGAAAAGAAGCTTTTGAGCTCTCCTTAACCAACAACAGAATTGATATACTTTCTATTTTTTTTAGTAATAAAGAACATTTCCTTAAAGAAAAACAATTTATAAAAAGTATAAGTAGATCCGCAATTCTATTTTGCTCTCTTTCAACGATTGACAAGCTTATTGCCCACTATTACGAAGACCTAAAAATAAATATTAATTCATCTTTAATGTATTATGCAGCTCAACATAATCGCCTAGATATTATTTTATATTTAAATGAAACAAAAGGAGTCTCTCCACAATTTTTTTTAAGGCTCTCTACTGAAAACTTGCCTGAAGGAGCCGTTAGAGGATTTCTTTCTGATAGACGCTGTCTTAATGAGCTAAAAGGAGACTTTGCCATTATTGAAAGAATGCAAAAAGAAGTCTCAAATGATAAAAAGATTTTTCACCCTTCTCACTTTTGGGAGTTTTTTAACGAAATTAATATAACTCTCTTAAAAGAATCTGGATTCAAAAATTTTAAAAGAAATATAAATCAAAACTATTTTAATTTTATTCCCAGCATTTTTATGGATTCTTTTTTTAATTCTATCTTGTTTTTAAAATTATTTGGTCGAATCAAAAGGATGTCAAAATATGAACTTATTGATCCCGATACTATTAACGACAAAGGAGACCTTAAAGAAGAGTATAGATGTGTTTTTCAAAAACATCGCCCACTTAAATTATGGCTATATAAGTTTACTGTAGGAAATTTATGGAATTACGTAAGAGCACGTGATTCTGAAGGAATTTTACAAACCTTAGAAGAACCCAAAATAGGAAATCCTATTGAGATAAAAACCAACAATAAGTTAATCTCACAGGATTTAGCAAATTCGGTACAGGAGTACTATTTCATAAAACCATTTATTGAGAAAATCGATGTACCCCTTAAAATTGTTGAAGTCGGCGCAGGCTATGGAAGATTGGGATATGTTCTTTCAAGTGTTTTAAAGTGCAAATATATTATCTTTGATATTCCTCCTGCTCTTTATATAGCTCAAAAATATATTACAGAAATATTCCCTAATAAAAAGATATTTTCTTTTCGCCATATTGATAGTTTCCACGAAATTAAAGATGAACTTGAACAAAGTGATATTGCTTTCTTTACAATTAATCAAATCCAACTTTTTCCTCCAGATTACTGTAATTTTTGCATCAATATAAGTTCTCTTCATGAAATGAGCATAGATCAACGAAAGGAAATATCTAGATACATGAGCAAAATAACAAAAGATTTTATATACATTAAGCAATATAAAAAATATAAAAATCCTTTTGATAATATTATAGTAAAAGAAAAAGATTATGAGTTTCCATCTTCTTGGAAACGTATTCAACGACGTGTAACACCCACAAATACGCGGTTTTTTGAGATGATCTTTCAAAAAAATCACCTTCAATAACCTACCCCTTCTCCGTGATTTTTTCCCGTTTATAAGTAATTGTCTATAACCCACTCTGCAAAAGGAAAACTACAGGTAAAGGCGGGGGACACAGCATTTAAAATATGTACAGAGCTCTCACCTTTCTCTACAACAAAATCCTGCACCAAAGTTAACGTTCTAAGATCAAGGAGCTGAGCCCGTATCCCTGGTTTTCCCCATTTTTTAAAGGGTGTAAGATCCATATTTTGCACAAGCTGAGAAGCCAGTTTTTTAAGATATGAGGGGTTAAATTTTCGCAATTCTTCAACTGCAAGCCCCCTAAAATTAAAACTATTTTCTTTGAATAACCTCATTTGTATGGACAAAACCTCATAAAATTCCGAAAGACTAAACCCTTGTAATCCTTGGTAATTCTCACGCCAAAACGCTGGCATAGCTGTAGGGCCAATTTTTACTTTTCCATAAGGAGTTACCGTAAAATGGACCCCTAAAAAGGGGTTTTTAAGATTAGGGATAGGATATATGTTTGTTCGTAACTCTAACGCTTCATCAGTACATTCCAGATAAACTCCCTTAAAAGGAACACTGCAATAATGAGAGCCTGCATTAAAATCATGGGCGATCTTATCTGCGTACAACCCTGCGGCGTTAATATATTTTTCTGCGAATAGTTGAGTTTTTCCAGCATAAATACCATTTTGAGATGTTCTTTTGATATAAGGCATATTAAAAAAGAACTGAACTCCCTTATTCTTTAAATCTTCAATTAATGCCTCACAAACTAATTTGGGATCAACGGTCGCTGTTGTAGGTGAGTAAAGAGCTTGTTCAAAAGTGTGGGCTTTAGGCTCTATTTTATAGGCTTCCCTATCACTGATTAATGTTACATCAACTCCGTTGAGCTTTCCCCGATTTTCTAGCTCATAAAGTGTAGGAAGTTCGCTTGCATCCTTCACCACAACAAGCTTTCCATTAGCACAAATAGGGATCTTATGGTCTTTGCAAAATTCTTTTAAGGCCATATTTCCTTGCTTTGTGAATTTTGCCTTCAGAGAATCAGAAGTATAGTAAAATCCCGCATGTAACACACCACTATTGCGCCCACTTGCGTGACTTCCTCCCTTGTGTTCCTTTTCAAGGATTGCAATTTTAAGGGTATTATCTCTCTCTTTTAATTTATAAGCGAGCGTGAGTCCCATAATTCCCGCTCCGATGATAATTAGATCATATTTCATAATTACTCTTTATTTAAAATTAACTCTTGGTAGATACAATTTGTGTCTCTATTTTTTTAACTATGGCTTAAGAAGGAGCCCTTGACCTGTAGGAAGCGTTAATATCTTTACTCCATATCTTTTAGCAAAATTATCATGGGATGCTTTTTGCTCTCCATAAGCAAGCCATCCATAATCATCAAATAGTACCACTGCTCCGGGCACTAGCTTTTCCCAGAAAAAATCTAAGGCCGCAACCTCAGGAAAAGCAATATTCATATCTAACATTAGATAACAAACTTCGCCTATTTCCACCTCTTTTAAAGTATGAGGAATTTCTCCTTTTACTAATTTAGCTCTCGGAAATATTGAAAAATTATTTTTTGTAAGCTCATAGCATTCTTCATACATTTCATTTTCTGCTTGGCGATTCAATATGCTCTCTTGAGGTGAAATTTGGTGATCTGGAATTCCAGAAAAGGTATCAAAGAGATAAAAGTCCTTATTTAATGCATTAAAATCAATATACTTACAAATTGCTAAAGACATGATTCCTGTATTTGTACCACACTCCACAAAATGACCGCTGAGGTGTTTTGCATGCCATCCAGCCCAACAACAAACCTGAATTCTCCATTCAATGTTAATATTTTTAGTAGATCCTTTTTCTCTTCCGATTTTATGACCAGAATTCATTCCCAAGTTATAGGCATCCATAAAATCCTTATCTTGTAAAAATGTTGTATCCTTATTCCATACCATTAACCCATCCGCCTTATAGGTGGGCAGGCCAGAAAAAGTAGAATCAAGCAAGTTATCTGAGTCTTCTGCTAAAGCCCCTCCTCTAAAAAAACTGGCGTCTGAAATCATTTTCTTTCTTTCCTTTCAAAATAGGGTAAATTACTTTTTATTAACTTTTTTTAAATCTCAATAGAATTCCTAGTTTAACGAAACTTCACAGAATTTTGTATCTAATAACGCAATCCCTTTCGAAGCTTTATTAGGAAGAATATGCAGGTGAATAATTCCTTCTCGGATATCTAAAAGGGACCCTGTCTCAGATTCAGCTATAGCAAGATCAATAAACCAATCTCCTTCACAAAGATTAAGTTCTATATCAAAGCAATATAAGCCTGTACTTCCTGCTTCTTTAGACGGCAGCTCTTCATTAAGCCAATGTGAATTTGAGCAACTCACCAAAATCCCATCCTTGCTTTTCACATTATAACCAATGACAGGGGTTTCCACATCTTTGTTAAATTTAATAAGAAGAAATATTTTTAAATGGGAGCCTGAAAAAAATGCGACTGGGTTAACCTTAGTATCTACAACTAAAGAATAATTTATTATATAGGCCTCACTTGTTCCATAGCGAAACTCCCCCTTATTATAAGTAGGATTAAGAGAACACTTGTCACTCCCATCATTGCCAGGGAAGTATTTTGAAATCGTATTTTCTTGAAGACTTATATTGTCTGGTGAGTTTTCAATAGAAGCTTCAGATGTTTCTGTTTGTATTTTTGCGTGAGCATCTGAGAGAAGAAGCCCATAGGATTCAACAACTTCTTTTGGATTTCCAACCTCTAACACTTCTCCTTTGTGCAATAACACAGCCAAGGAACAAAGCCGAGCAATGGAGAATCGATCATGAGTCACAAATAAAATCGTTTTTCCCGCCTCTTGAAAGTCAGAAAACTTTTTAAAGCACTTTTGCTGAAATTTTGCGTCTCCCACAGATAAGGCTTCATCAATAATAAGTATATCTGGGTCCACATTAATGGCTGTTGCAAAGGCTAAACGAGCGAACATGCCTGAGGAATATGTTTTTACAGGTTGATAAAAAAAATCACCAATATCTGCAAAATCCTTGATGATCGGAATAGCCTCTTCTATTTTTTTTTGGTTTACCCCTAAAATAGCCAGATTAAGCTTAGCGTTTTCTAGTCCAGTCAGTTGAGGGTTAAACCCTGCTCCTAATTCAAGGAGGGCCGCAACCTTTCCTTTAATCGTTAAATCTCCTCCAGAAGGCTGTAAAACCGAGCTTATGATCTGCAGTAATGTTGATTTTCCTGAACCATTCAATCCCAAAATCCCAACAGTTTGTCCCTTTGGAATTTTTAAATCTATGTTTTTGAGCGCCCAAAATTCTCGATGTTTTTTCTCTCTTTTTGGGCCTAACATTTCTTTTATACGATCTTTAGGAGAGTTATAAACTAAATATTTTTTTGAGATATTATTTAAATGAATTGCAACGTCTGTGCCCATGATAACCCTATAAAATATCTGCAAAACTAGATTTTAAAGTCGAAAACACCTTCGTCCCAAACCACCAGAAAAAAAGAGTCATTGCCCAAAAAATAAAGGTGGGTTGGAACGCAATTGCATAAGTATCACCCGTCAATAAAACGCCCCTATACCCATCAATGATATAAGCTAATGGATTGTACATCACAACGAATGAAAATTCTTTTGATAATGTATTGGGGTCCCATATAATGGGAGTTATCCAAAACAATAAGTTTAATAATATATTGATAATTTGTGCCGTGTCTCTATAGATCACATTTAAGGCTGACAATAACCAAGAGAGGCTTGCCATTAAGACAAAAAGGCAAACAAGATAGTATAAAATAAAAAACATGGAAATACTTGGTAGTTTTTGATAATAAAAAAACATTCCTATTAAAAATATAAATGAAACAAAATGGCAGAAAAAAGAAGAAATAATGTTTACCAAAGGAAGAATTTCATAAGGAAAAGAAATTTTACTGATAAGGTAGGAATGCCCAAGAATAACATGAGGAGCCGCCCCTATGGCTTCGCTAAAGGGCATCCAAACGATCAACCCGCAAAAAAGAACTAATAAATAAGGCTGGTCCCCTGTAACTTGGGTCTTTAGACCATAAACAAGAGCCACCCAAAAGACAAAAAGGAGAACGATAGGATGAATGACCACCCATATGAGACCCCCTAGGGTCCCTAAATATTTATTTTTTAATTGCTGAATTGATAAGACCCACAAAACATGTCGATGATGATAAATATCCAATAATAATTTTTTTGTTACTGACATTTTTTGATATCTTGAACCAAGACAAGCCCTCTAAATTTATTAGAAATAGAATTCATTTATATAACTATTTTTTTTAAAAAAATTTTCATAAGACTTAATAGCATTCTTTTAGAATAGATGAAATAAAAAAATATTTTTTTTGGCAGAAAAACACAAAGCACATATCATACAAAAACTTCTGCCTTACTCCCCGTGTTGCGGCTTGTGGGGAGTGGGGTAAGGCTCATCCATGTCTTGAAGATGGCAAGACAACTTATCGATGGTGAGTTTAATTTCTGCCCCCCCTGAGAAGACAAGATGAATAGAGGTATTATCCTCTCCATGATGAATCGTCAACAGATTCACGAGTTCGCTTTTGTTTTGAAGAGTAAGGCCTTTTTTCTGGACCTCTGTGACATGATGAAAGGCAAGCCCTGCGGGGACACGAGTATAGCAAGAAATGCCTTTTATCTGATCATCAGATTCACATTCCCAGCAAAACCGATTGGCTACCAAATGAAAGCGCCCTCCGTCCTTGTCGTACTCTAGGCCTGACAGGGGAACGAGGGCATCTTGAAGACAGGCCGCGATCACCTCAAGATCATTTCCATCACAGGCGATCATGCGTAAAGGGGTATAAGACATCATTTTTTCTACCTTAATATTAAAAGTTTCTCTCTCTTATATATTATCTCACACGCTCAATGTCAGCCCCACAGGCACGTAATTTTTCTTCAACCCGCTCATATCCTCGATCTAAGTGGTAAACTCTATTAATGAGCGTCTCTCCACCTGCCACAAGGCCAGCTAAAACTAAGGAAACAGAAGCTCTTAAATCGGTCGCCATAACGGGGGCCCCTATCAATTTTTTAACACCGCGAACAAGGGCCGAAGAGCCATGAACCGTAATGTTTGCCCCCATACGACACAACTCAGGCACATGCATAAACCGATTTTCCCAAATCGTTTCTGTAATCATCGCCGCTCCTTCAGTGAGGCTCATCAACGCCATCCACTGGGCTTGGAGGTCTGTCGCAAAGCCAGGGAAAGGCTCGGTCATCATGTCCACCCCTTGAAGCCGCCCTGAAGGGCTGTTCACCACAAGAAATCCGTCTTTTTCTTCAAGCTTTACACCGGCTTGCAGCAACAGAGGGGCAACGGTGGGAATGAGGGAAAGGCTTGCGCCTTTGAGGCGTAAAGATCCATTTGTTAAGGCCGCCGCCATGGCATAAGTGCCCGCTTCAATGCGATCTGCAATCACATGATGGGTCGTTCCCTCTAAGCGGTCCACCCCGTCAATCACAAGCGTATCTGTGCCAATTCCAGAAATTTTGGCGCCCATTCCATTTAAACAATGGGCAAGATCCCCCACTTCAGGTTCCCGTGCAACGTTTATAAGGCGCGTCTGGCCTTTTGCAAGGGTGGCCGCCATTAAAAGGTTTTCTGTTCCTGTCACGGAAATGAGGGGGAAGGTGAAAGTGGCCCCCGTCAGGCCCTTGGGGGCCTTGGCCTTGATGTAGCCTCCCTCAAGGGTAATCGTGGCCCCTAGGGCTTCAAGTCCTTTGAGATGAAGGTCTATGGGGCGTGTTCCGATGGCACATCCCCCGGGAAGGGACACATTGGCTTCCCCTGCGCGTGCGAGAAGAGGCCCGAGAACAAGAACGGAGGCACGCATTTTCCGGACCACATCATAGGGCGCTGTCGTGCTGGTAAGGTCTTTAGCACAGAGGCGCATCCCCTGGGAATCAGCCGTTTTTTGAAAATCAACCACTCCGCCCAGTTGGGTCAAAAGCTCTGCCATACTGGTGACATCGGAAAGATCGGGCACATTGACCAGATGAAGGGGCTGATCGGTCAGAAGACAGGTCGCCATTAAGGGAAGAGCTGCGTTTTTTGCTCCACTAATGCTAATATCGCCTTGAAGGGAAAGGCCCCCTCTTATTCTAATTTTGTCCATTACATTTCCATGACTTTCGGCAAGGTGACTCCCCTTTGCCCCATATATTTGCCCTGCCGGTCTCGGTAAGAGACTTCACACGTAGATTCCCCTTTTAAAAAGAGGAATTGGCAGGCCCCTTCATTGGCATAAATTTTAGCAGGAAGGGGGGTTGTGTTCGAAAATTCAAGAGTTACATGTCCTTCCCATTCGGGTTCAAGAGGGGTTACGTTGACGATAATGCCACATCGCGCATAGGTGGATTTTCCAAGACAAATCACCAGAATATCGCGTGGAATACGAAAATACTCCACTGTTCGCGCCAAGGCAAAGCTATTGGGGGGAATGACGCAAACCGGCCCCTTTCTGTCAACAAATCCTGCTGCCGAAAAATCCTTTGGATCAACGATAGCGTTGTCAACATTGGTAAAAATCTTAAAATCATCTGAAACGCGGGCATCATATCCGTAGGAAGAGAGCCCATACGAAATAACCCCTTGTTTTTCTTGATGTTCAACAAAGGGTTCGATCATTCCTTGACGAGCATGGGTGCGAATCCACGTATCTGGTAAAAGGGACATGTTTTTTATCCTAGACTTAAAGGCTTAACTCTCTTCTAAAACAAGATGCTTCTTCCTACAAGGGGAGAGTGGAGTTATTTAATTCAAACATGTTTTGTTACAAGCAAGGGCTTCATAGTGTTTCACGTTGCGGGCAAGAATGAGCTGATCCTCTTGCTTCTCAGGGTCAGTATACTCAATAAAATCAAGAAGTTCGTCATAATTTTGGCCAACGGCCTTTAAACAGTCTTTTTTGCTTCCATATCCCGGGCATTCAGGGGCTTTGGCAACGGCTTGAAAGGGAAGGAAAAGAATTAGAAAAGCAAGGATATACATGGCGCGCCTTTTTTTAAAAGTTGTGGTTTAAAAGCAGGCTAGCAAAAAAATATTAAGAAAAGCTTAAGATGAAAAAAGGGCCCCGAAGGACCCTTTTTTAAAGGTATTGAAAGGGTTTTTTTAGAAACCCATTCCGCCGCCCATGCCCATGCCATCCATATTTGGCATCTGCATTTCTTTTTTCTCGGGCTTATCTGCAACCATGGCTTCGGTTGTAATGAGAAGACCCGCGATAGAGGCTGCATCTTGAAGCGCAATACGCACAACTTTTGTGGGATCCACGATTCCTGCTTTCACAAGATCCGTATAGGCCCCCGTTTGCGCATTGAACCCAAAGTTGGTGTCCGTGCTATCGAGCAGCTTCCCGATAACGATAGACCCATCTACCCCTGCATTCACTGCGATTTGACGTGCAGGTGCTTGCAGAGCTTTGCGGATAATATCGATACCAACCCGTTGCTCATCATTGACAGGCTTTAAGTTTTCCAGAGATTTCATGGCATACAAGAGAGCGACTCCGCCTCCGGCAACAATGCCTTCTTCAACCGCAGCCCGTGTTGCATACATGGCATCTTCCACCCGATCTTTGCGTTCTTTAACTTCAATTTCGGTTGCGCCTCCAACACGGATGACGGCCACGCCTCCAGCAAGTTTTGCAAGACGCTCTTGAAGTTTTTCACGGTCATAATCAGAGCTGCTTTCTTCGATTTGTGCCCGAAGGTGAGCGCAACGCGCGTCAATATCAGCTTTAGCGCCCGCTCCATGGATGATGGTCGTGTCATCTTTTGTAATGGCAACCTTTTTTGCGGTTCCAAGCATGCTAATGTTCACGTTTTCGATTTTAAGGCCTAGGTCTTCCGAGATAAGCTGTCCACCGGTGACGATCGCAATGTCTTCAAGCATCGCTTTTCTGCGATCTCCAAAGCCAGGCGCTTTCACAGCAGCCACCTTTAATCCACCCCGCAACTTGTTCACAACCAGCGTTGCAAGGGCTTCTCCTTCTACATCTTCTGAAATGATGAGGAGAGGGCGGCCGGATTGAACAACCGTTTCAAGAACGGGAAGCAGAGGTTGCAATCCACCAAGTTTTTTCTCGTGAAGAAGGATGTAAGGATTTTCCATCTCACAGACCATCTTTTCTGGATTGGTCACGAAGTAAGGGGAAAGGTACCCGCGATCAAACTGCATTCCTTCAACCACATCAAGTTCGGTCTCAAGAGATTTTGCTTCTTCAACCGTAATGACGCCTTCGTTGCCAACTTTTTTCATGGCTTCTGCAATCATTTTGCCAATCTCTGCTTCTCCATTCGCAGAAATAGTCCCAACTTGAGCAATTTCATCATTAGTCGCAACGCCGCGAGAGCGCTTTTTCACGTCTTCGATGACAGCTTGGACAGCCATATCAATGCCACGCTTAAGATCCATAGGATTCATACCAGCGGCGACAGCCTTTACGCCTTCTTTTACAATCGCATGTGCCAGAACGGTTGCTGTTGTTGTTCCATCCCCTGCAATGTCAGAGGTTTTGGAGGCAACTTCCCGAACCATTTGAGCACCCATATTTTCGAATTTGTCGCTGAGCTCAATTTCTTTTGCAACGGAAACGCCGTCTTTTGTAATACGTGGAGCTCCAAAAGATTTGTCCAAAATAACATTCCGTCCCTTTGGACCTAAGGTTACGCGGACAGCATCTGCCAAAACTTCTACACCCCGGAGCATGCGCTCGCGGGCATCTGCACTAAATTTTACGTCTTTCGCCATAATTTACTTCTCCTTTTCTCTTAAGAAACGATTCCCATGATGTCAGATTCTTTCATCACGAGATAATCTTCACCACTAAATTTCACTTCAGTTCCGGACCATTTTCCAAAAAGGATACGGTCCCCTGCTTTCACATCTAAAGGAATTACTTTTCCGTCTTCAAGACGAGCTCCAGGTCCCACAGAAATGACTTCGCCTTCTATAGGCTTTTCTTTTGCTGTATCCGGAATAATGATTCCTCCGGCTGTTTTTTCTTCTTGTTCCGTACGACGAACAAGAACGCGGTCGTGCAATGGTCTAAATTTCATTTTTCTCTCCCTTCATGTTGGGACTATCAACGGGTTAAAATTAGCACTCTCACCATGAGAGTGCTAAGAGATATAGAACAGGCTCCCCCTCGTGTCAACAAAATTCAAACAAATGGCCAATCGAGCCATTTTCAAAAAATTGTGCGGGGCGAATATTTTTAATACATTGAAAATGAGGTGTAAATTTATTTACGAATGAGTTCAGAGGGATACTCAGAAACTTTCCATTTTGTAATCCTGTCGACTAAGGGGCCTTACTGGACCACATGTAAGCTCTATTCCATAGGCTTCTTTTTTTAAGGTGCAACTTGTTAACCATCGGGAAGTATTTTTGCAGACTCCCCAAGATGATAAAAGAATATTGTTGAATAAAATCAAAATCTTCTTCTGTTTTGCGATAAAGATAAACATTTTTGTCTTGAGATGAGAGAACCCCAAGACGACTATCCCATATTTTGAGGACAGAGAGAGGTCCCATCATGTTTGAAAATTCCGTACAAACCTGTTTCCACAAAGGATCTTCTACAAGAGAAATGCAGTATTTTGCTTGAGAATGGAGATCCGTCGTGGAAAAAGAAAGCTTTAGGGATGAGGGAGGCTTTTTTTCTGTTTTTTGTTTAATTGCTGACTGTGAGGCAGGTACAAGAGTTTCGGCCTCAAAAATCGAGGTCCTCGCGAAGCTAAAAAACATTTCGTATGCCCCTAAAGATGGGCAGGTAGGCTCCAGAATATTGCATAAATCATTTCCTCTTTCCCTCAGTTTCTTCTTTTTAAATGGGGAGGGTGCCCCTAGGGAAGCTAGAAAAACCCTGTTTTTTTCACATTTAAGGAGTACAAACACTAAACAAAAAAACCCAGAAAAAATCTATGTGTTACACCAAGAAAAAAAACAAACGATTTCTTGGTCATCATTATAGGGTCTAGATCCTGGTTTTATAATTCTTTTTTTGCATAGAAGATATTCCTATGCGGAATAGGAAGAAGTGCATTGCAAAATTTGGGAGTATTGTATGCTCTGGACTTTCCATAGCGTGTTGAATGCTGTTTTTTTCCATCAAAGTGCGGGAGCTAAGTTGGTAAGAAAGGGAGAAAAGGAAAAAGACACTTTATGCATTTAGATGAACTTTGAAAAAATCGACGGTAATTTTAAGGCCGGCCTCAAGGGAATAAGCGGGTCTATATCCCAAAAGACGTTCGGCTTTACTTATATCTGCAAGAGAATGATTCACATCTCCAGGGCGCGGTTCACGATGAATGGGAGCTATTTTCTTATCCGCTCCCAAATGTTCTTTAATTAAAGCATAAAGCTCTAAAAGAGTCGTCCTTTGTCCAAAAGCAATATTGAACACCTCTCCATAGGCTTTAGGGGCTTTACATAAAGCTGCCCTTAAATTCGCTTGAACAACGTTGTCTACATAACAAAAATCTCTTGAATGGAGCCCATCTCCATTAATGTAACAAGGATTGTTTTTGATCAAAGATTTAATCCATAACGGGATAACGGCAGCATAGAGACTTTCCGGGTCTTGACGAGGGCCAAAAACATTAAAATATCTTAAGCCAATCGTTTCAATACCGTAGCATCGATTGAAAATTTTTCCATAAAGTTCGTTAACCATTTTAGAGACGGCATAAGGAGAGAGCAGGGCCCCTGTTTTATCCTCAACTTTCGGAAGGGCTTGAGAATCCCCATAAACAGAACTAGAAGACGCATATACAAAACGAGACACCTTGTTTACTTCAGAAGACCTTAACATATTTAAAGAACCAGTAATATTAACTTCGTTTGTTGTTAAGGGATCTTTTAAAGACCGAGGAACGCTTCCTAAGGCTGCTTGGTGCAACACGTAATCAATGCCTCTTGTGGCCTCATAACATGTTTTGTAATCCCGAATGTCTCCTTCAATAAATGTGAAATTTTTTAACTTTTTTTCCTCAATTTGACAGAGAACATTGTCTATATTTTCTCTTTTGCCTGTCAAAAAATTATCTAAACCAACAACTATTTGATCATTTTTTAAAAGAGTCTCTAATAAATGAGATCCGACAAACCCTGCAACTCCTGTGACGAGCCATTTTTTATTGACGGGATTGTTTTCATTAAAAATATTCATGGTCCTCTTTTATAATCAATATTGACTATAAACTCCACAAGATTATATCAGCGGGGATGTCTTTTCTTGAAAGAGAATTTTTTAAGTCTGCAACAAGCCCCCCGCCCTCTTTAAGCAAACTTGTAATCCCCTTCCATCCTTTTTCAACAAAGGCCTTATGTTTAACCGCTAAAATAAGCGCATCAGCGGGCTTTAACTCGTTCAGAGACCTTAATTTTATCCCGTACTCGTGATATACGAGTTCTTCATCCGCATACGGATCATAAACTTGAACATGAATCCCGAAGTTCTTTAATCCTTTTACAACATCAATAACCTTTGTATTTCTAATATCGGGAATATTTTCTTTAAATGTAAATCCCATAATTGTTACAGTTAGAGGAAAACTTAATTTTGTCGAGTTCTTAAGAAGAATTTTTACAACTGTATTTGAGATATATTCTCCCATACTATTGTTTATTTTTCTTCCAGATAAAATAACTTCAGGATGATACCCTAATTTTTCTGCACAATGGGTTAAATAATAAGGATCAACACCGATGCAATGACCGCCGACAAGACCTGGCTCATACCGCGCAAAATTCCATTTGGTTGAAGCAGCATCAAGCACATCATGGGTGTTTATATTTAACCTATGAAAAATAATTGCCAACTCATTTATGAGAGCGACATTTAAATCTCTTTGAATATTCTCAATAACTTTTGCAGCTTCGGCAGTTTTAATTGTGGGGCACTTAAAAATGCCGGCTTCAATTATATCATTATAAAGGTCAGTAATCTTAGACAGGCATTGAGAATCAGACCCAGAAACAATTTTTCGAATAGATTCTAAGCGATGGTTTTTATCCCCTGGATTTATGCGCTCTGGAGAGTATCCCACCCCAAAATCGATTTTATATTTAAGACCCGAAACTTTTTCTAGAATAGGAACACACTCATCTTCTGTAACACCTGGATAAACAGTGGATTCATAGATAACGATATTGCCCTTTTCTATATACTGGCCCACAAGTTCTGTGGCTTTTAGGATCATTGAAAGATCAGGACGGTTTGTATCATTAATAGGGGTAGGAACCGTTATAATATAGATAGACGCTTCCTTTAAATCTTGAGGGTGAGAGGAAAAATAAAGATCAGGAAGAGTAAGTTCGCTCTCCGTTGCCTCACACGTTACATCTCGCCCCATTTTCAGCTGAGCAATGCGTTGCTCATTAATGTCATAAGCTATTGTTTTATATTTTTTCTTTGAAAAAGCAACTGCCAAAGGAAGACCCACATACCCAAGCCCTATAATAGCTAATATTTTGTTTTTATTATCCATTTTCTACAACCACTTGCCTATAGCCTCCTCTTTCTCATGAGAATTACCCCTACACGCTTCCATAAGAGACATTTTTCTCCATCAATTTTTTACAGTTATCTTTGAAAACGTCAAATCTTACAGAAAGCTGTTCATAAATACAATTCTTATAGCCCTCATGCAAACTTGAATATGTTGACTCCTGCTTCCTATCTTCAGACATCTTGAGTCTCATTTCATATGAACCCGTACACACTATACACAAGCTCTCTTGACCACATACCTGTGTAACAGGTAAACTTCAAATGGTGGCCGGATGACAGAGTGGTGATGTAGAGGACTGCAAATCCTTGTATACCGGTTCGATTCCGGTTCCGGCCTCCAAAAAAGGGCTAGCAGTATCAAAAAGTTTTTGCTATAACCCCCTCATATTCCCCGGTAGCTCAGTCGGTAGAGCAAGTGGCTGTTAACCACTGGGTCGGCGGTTCGAGTCCGTCCCGGGGAGCCATCTAAATCAATGGGTTAGCGAAATTTTAAGGTTATTAACGTTGTGACCGACTCACTCTCACACGTGTGTGAGATTGCTCTTTCGGAAAAATAGATTCTCAGAGTTATTTTTCAAGGTTTTGAGCTGCAAATTCCCAATTTACCAAATGATCAAGGAAGATTTCCACGTAATCCTTACGGCGATTTTGGTAATCAAGATAATAAGCATGCTCCCACACATCACACGTTAACAGTGCCTTTTGCTTATGGATAAGAGGGAGGTCTGCATTTCTTGAGGCAACAATTTTTAACTCGTCACCCTCCTGCACAAGCCATACCCAACCGCTGCCGAAAAGTTTACTTCCTGCCTCGATAAATTTCTTTTTAAAGTCCTCATAGTTTCCAAAGCTCTTGTTGATTTTCTCAAGCAAACGCCCCTTTGGTTTTTCTCCCCCATCCTTCTTCATGGACTGCCAATAAAAGGTATGGTTCCAGGTTTGGGCCGCATTGTTGAAAACTGTTGTTAAGGAAGGATCTTTAGCAGCAAGAATAATAACATCCTCAAGTGAATCCGCTTTGAGTTTTTTTTCTGCAAGCAATTCATTGAGCTTATCAACATACCCTTGATGATGTTTGTTATAATGAAACTCTAAGGTTTTTTGTGATAAATAGGGCTCTAATGCATTTTTTTCATAGGGGAGAGGAGGAAGACTGAATTTAACCTGTTGAGGCGCCACCTGTACAGCGATCCCTTGAGTTCCTCCTGTGATCAAGAATAAAACAAGGATTAATTTTAATGTTTTTCCAAGATTCATAGTTTTCCTCCGGTTTTCAATAATTTAAACACATTTTTTAAAGAAGGGTCTTCCTTCCAGAGTTCTTTTAAAAAAGTCAAAATAAGAGTAAAAACAAGGAAAAAGCTTGGTGGAGGGAGCAGGATTCGAACCTGCGTAGACATTCGTCGGCAGATTTACAGTCTGCTGCCTTTGACCGCTCGGCCATCCCTCCAACTTTTGCTGCTTCACTGCTTTGACCAGCAGCTTATCTGGCCAAAACATGTGTGAAGGCGGACCATACATACCTGGTTTTGAGCCCGCCGTGCAACCTTAAATTTCCGTTACTTTACGTCCAAAAGCTCAACCTCAAACTTTAGGGTTGCGTTGGGGGGAATAGCTCCAGGAGCCCCGCGCTCGCCATAAGCAAGCTTAGCGGGAATCACCAAGATACGTTTGCCCCCAACTTTCATCGTTGCCACACCTTCGTCCCATCCAGGAATAACCTCTTGAGCGCCCAGGCGAAATTCGAAGGGTTTTTTGCGATCGACGGAGCTGTCAAATTTTGTCTCATCTTCCAGCCATCCTGTGTAATGAACAGAAACGGTTTGTCCTTTTTCGGGGGATGCGCCCTGTCCCACAGTCACGTCTGAATACACAAGCCCTGAAGGGGTCGTAATGCTATCGGCATGCTTTGCGGGGTCAGAGTGTGCCGATGCAGAGGTTGAGAGAGCCATGAGCCCTGCTGTAATTATTGATTTCATCAAATATATCCTTTCCAATGGTTAACTTTCATACGTCTCTGAGACGCGTTTCAATGTCTTCTATTAAACGATTGAGATCTTCTATGGAAAGATCGTCAAGCGAGAGTGTCGGCTTTTTGACGGTGGAAAACAAGCCAGATGCGCGGCCTAGCAATTCTTTAGCCTTTAAAGCGGTTGTAAAATTCCCTTTCTCCATCGCTAAGGTGTAGACTTCTTCAAGGTCTCTCAAAATATCGGATGGAGAAATATTTTCCCTCACTGTACAAAACTCCTATGCTCTCATTTCATTCTCCCATATAATTTCAAAAAATTCAATTTTTCCGATTGGCCATCCGCGTTTTTTATTTTATGGGGGAAGATGCCCCTAGAAGGGAATACACTCATGCATTTGAAGTTGTCTTGTTTTCGGTTGTCATCCCCGGATAAGCGAGGATCCAGTTGGAGTCATTTTTATCTGGATCCCCGCTTATCCGGGGATGACAAGAAGAGAGATGGCACCACGGTACTCTTTTTTTCACTCAGCTTCTGGATCATCGCCCTTATGGGGGGTGGGCTCCTCTCCTTCCCAGCACACGCTGGCGTGAGAATCGAAAACCCCTGGATCCGCGCCTCAACGGGACCGAATGCTGCTCTCTTTATGACACTTGTGAACACCTCTGATATCCCTGAAAAGCTAGTGGGTGCCCAGATTGACGCGTGCGCTTCGGCTGAACTCCATACCCACGTGGAAGACAACGGCGTTTTTCGTATGAGAGCTGTTGAGTTTATTGACATCCCTGCAAAAGGGACTCAAGCATTAGCCCCTGGAGGGTACCACGTGATGTTGATGAAAATTCATGGCCCCCTTCAAGAGGGGGCTGACGTTCCCGTCACCCTCTCCTTTGAACAGGGGGATGACGTCACCTTCACCGCCCCTGTCAAACAAGGAGAGGGGAAATGTTGCCATCAGGACTGATGTTCGCTCAAGCCACGTCTTCGTGACGGGGAAAGGTCTCTGGGATGAAGGGCATTAAGAGAAGAGCTAACACTAGGCTCAAGGGAATGCTTAACAAAGCAAATCGATAATCTGCAGCGCTGTAAAGGGGAACTCCGTTTACGATCGCTCCGCTCCACACAAAATCCAAGAACCAGCCGATAAGGGGCTGCATCACAAGGCCAAACATCATGATAATCATATTGGCAAAACTCACCGCCGTCCCATTGCTTGTGAGAGGGGTCAGTCGACAGACAGCTGAAAAAATAAGCGGTTGGGCTGAAAAAGAAACACCTGCGGCAAAAAGAAGGCCATACATGGCCACCATGGGAACATCCGGCATATAAATAATAAGTCCATTGAGACCAATGGATAGGATAGCCCCAATGATCATGGGACCTTTGCGGGCCCTAACATAATCAGAAAGAATGGCGACAAGGGGGCATCCAACGCCAACGCCAATATAAAACATTGTGGTAATGGATCCCGCCGTTGCTTTGTCAATCCCATATACCTTTGTCAAGAAAGGAATGCCCCATAAGTCAATAAAAGCAAGCATGGGGATATACATTAAGGCGCCATAAAAGGCGAGCGCCCAGATGCGATAATCAACCACGATATCTTTAAGGTGAGTAAAAAGGGTTTTTAAGGTTGTATCTGACGCTACAATGGGTCTCATGGTCCCGCCAGGCGGCACATCTCTTACAAAAATCCAAATGCAACCCGCCAAGACAACGCCCAGAGGGACAACCACATAGAGAAGAGATTCCCTCCATCCTAATGCGCCGACGAGAAGAGCCAGAGGAGCTTGCCCACAGGTACCGCCAATTGTACTGGCCAGCATGGTAAACCCAACCACAAGGGCTAATTTCTCAGGATGAAACCAAAGGGTCCCGAGTTTCAAAGACCCCAAAAAGGCGCAGGCAGCTCCGGCTCCAATAAGCAACCGCCCAAAGCACGCGATGTAAAATGAACCAGACAAGGCAAACGTGGTTGCTCCTAAGGCGCACAGAAGGACAGCACCGCGCAAAAGACGGGTGGGCCCAAATTTGTCCATCCCTAAACCAATGGGAATTTGAAGAGAAGAATAAGACACTAAGAAGAAGGCGGTTAAAATCCCTAATGAGCAGGCATCAACTGAAAAATCTCGCATGATGTCTTCCGTAATCACACCCGGAAAATTACGCAGCATATATTGATAGAGGTAGAAAAAAGCGGCAAAGCTCCACACAAACCAAGCTTTGGCTTCGGAGTGAGAGGGAGCAGGGTGCTCCACTAAGTGGGGGCTACGGGATTTTGAATCAACCATTCCATACTCCATTCCTCACAAATTTTATAAACACCAGTTTATGGAGTATCCCACTTTATTTGTCCAGAGAGAAACTGTACGGATGTACGGGTGCATTCAAATTTTAGCGGTAGACTTCTTTGCGATTTCCTATCTTCACAACAAGAATTTGAGCTACATGATCCTCAATACTGCTGATGATTCGATAGTCTCCAACACGGTATTTCCAGAGGGTATTGAATCGAGACCCTTTCAAAGCTTCCCCTATGCTGCGTGGATTATCCAGATGAGCCACACGTTCAAATAAAAACCGTAAAATACGTTTGGCGTGTTGGGGATCGAAACGACTCAAATCCTTTTCTACGGCAGGGTCAAGTTCAACTGTCCATGCCATGTCGTTTCATTACTTCTTCCAGAGAAATTGTTTGTGTTCGACCTGCACGGATGTCTTCCAGGCGTTTTTCAGCGAGATATACATCCTCGAGATCATCGAGGTGTTCAAGGATGGCTTCTTTGACGTAAAACGATTTGCTACGTCCTGTTTGTAAGGACAATTTTTCAAGGCGACTTTCTATTGTATGTGGCAATCGAATGGAGTACGTCATGGATTATTCCTAAATGTAATGCATATAATACATTATGGGCTCTCTTTGTTTCTTTTGCAAGAAAAATTTCAAAAATGAGGCCCTTCAAAAGAAATCCACGCGTTCTAACCCCCTAAAAAGATTGCCAGAAATGCGCCTTATTTCAAGTAAAATTCAAGGGTTGAAACCACGCGAATTTTCTTCGTTATGGAATTAAACCCACTGTCAAACTCCTCATTCGGAAGCGCATCTGGACTGAGGATGCGGACGACTCCCTGGTTGGCTTTACGAATTCCTCCAAGCTGACTCCCCGTTGTTTGGGCAAAGCTTTCTGCAACCTGCTGGGCATTTTTTGTGGCTTCTGCAATGAGTGGTGGACGTAACTCATTAAATTTATCCAAGAAATACCGTACATTACTTTGGGTAACAGCAACGCCTTGGTTAATGAGGTCCCCCGTCTTACGAGAGAGAGTATCCAGCAAATCAACGTTGTGAGATGTCACGTAAACAGAAGATCCAATAGAATAACGCTCTGAGGAAAGAGCATCACTCCGTGATCCATGCCCAGGCTCATGAAAATCGGTAAGACTCGGCGAATTTAAGGAAATCTCTTTTTCCGTAACCCCTTCTTTTTTCAGAAAGGCTTGAATAAGCTCTGAATTATGGGAAAGCTTTTGATACAGAGGAGAAAGATCATTTCCTGACACCTTAAAAGAAATCTCCAAGGTCCCCCGGTCTGACTTTTCTATCCGCTCCACAAGCCCTTTGGCCGTGACATACCGATCGGCCATTTTAGCCGTCGTAATGCCTTTGTAAATAAAAAATCCAGCCAGCGTGGGACCTATGGCAAAGCATAGTCCCAGCACAGCGGCAGGTAAGGTTGGGCGAAAGGTTGTCATTTGAATCTCCCTTTTATGTTATACTACTATAGATGATACCCTATTTTTGACCATAATTCCACCTTTCTGAATGGCCTTTTAAAAAAAAGTCTCGACAAAATAAAGAAATATTGATAGGGTCCGCACACTCTCAAGAGGTATTGCCTCTTTTTGACTTATCGCGGGGTGGAGCAGCCCGGTAGCTCGTCAGGCTCATAACCTGAAGGTCGT
>CAZSAH010000010.1:0-10214 GCA_964605015.1 uncultured Alphaproteobacteria bacterium
CCTGAGAGACAATGGTAATGTCTTGGATGCGCTGCTTATCTTTTAATCTCAAAACGGCATTTAAAAAATCCCTGAGCCGATCTTGGTTGCTAAAGATTTTCTTGAAGGCAACGTCATTGGTCGGGTCTAAATACCGGTCTTCCGTGGGTACTGTGGGGGCGAGGGCTGTTTTTGTCATCGTCATATCTTTACCATAGTGTGTTTCTGTTGAGTTGCAAAGCGGTCATTCCATCTTAAACGATCATGCGAAACTGACGGTTCATCACTGTTAGCATGGCAAAATCAACGGTTGTAGCATTCATCAAATCAACAAGGGTGGATTCAACAGCCGTCATTGGGAGAATATCTTTCACAAGAGAACCATCTTTCTTAAAGAGTTCGTCTAAAGGTGTATTGCTTGTTAAGATCTTTTTTGTAATCGCGCGTTGATTCATATAAAGCTCTTCAATAAATACATTCGCTGCCCGTTGTTGCCAATGGGTTTCTCCGGAAAGGCCTAAGGCTGTTCTGCGAAGCCAGTCAAATCCTAATTGTTCTCCTAAGGCAAAATAAACGCGGGCGATCATTTTTATGTCAAGAGAGAGATCTTTGCTTAAGGTAATCATATCTGGTGCAGCCACAAGGGGGTCTAAGGCCAGAAGTCGTCCCGCTAAAGAAGACGGCAGACCAGCCTGTTCGTATTCTTGATGTTTTTTTTCATAAAATTGACGTTGTTGTGGTGCTAACAAGCCACTCAACTCTTGGCTTAAAATATTAAACCCTGGTTTAAAATTATAAAGAAGCGTTTCCATATCACGATGGATGTCGCCATATTGAAGAAACCAATCCGTAAATCGTTTTACATTCTCGTAAACATCGAGCATGAGCCCTGTCTGAAAGGTTGCTGGAACCATTTCCAGGGCTTCTATTTCTTGCCAGAGGAGGGCGAGATCTAAGAGCTCTCTCACAATCAGATACGCTCGAGCGACCTCTGCGCCATCAACATCGGCTTGACGCTTTACCTCGTGAATGAAGGTAATGCCCATGCGATTAACAATACTGTTTGTAAAAAGAGTTGCTGTAATGTCCCGTTTTAAGGGATGGGTTTCAATTTCGTGTGTGTAAGACTTTTGCAAGCGTGTCGGGAAATAACTGGCAAGTTTATCCCGTAAAATTGCAAGATCGGGCACCTCTGAATGGAGGAGCTGTTGATTAAGAGACATCTTAGTATAGGCCAATAAAACAGCGAGCTCAGGACGCGTGAGCCCTTGTTTGTCTGCCATTCGGCGAACAATTTCTGTTTCATCGGGAAGATTTTCAAGGGCGCGGTTTAAAATCCCTTCTTCTTCCAAATCTCGCATAAGGCGGGCTTGCTCATCCAAAAGCCGGGCTCCTTGACAGCGAGCAAGACTAATAGCCTGAGGTTGCCAAAAATTATCTTTCAAAACCAACTGGGCCACATCATCCGTCATCTCGTGAAGAAGCGTGTTTCGCTTTTCAAAGGTAAGCTTGTTTTTAAGCATGACCTGATTCAAGAGGATTTTAATGTTGACCTCATGGTCGGAACAATCAACGCCTGCTGAATTATCAATAGCGTCCGTATTAATCCGACCCCCATTTTTTGCATATTCAATGCGCCCGAGCTGGGTCACTCCTAAGTTTGCCCCTTCTGCAATGACCTTGGCCCGCACATCAAGTCCATTGATGCGAAGCGCATCATTAATGCGATCCCCCACATCGAGGGATGTTTCGTTTTTTGCTTTGATATATGTTCCAATGCCCCCAAACCACATAAGGTCTACAGACGTCTTTAAAAGAGCACGGATGAGGTCTGGCGGGGCCACGTAGTCTTCTCGGATGTTGAAAAGAGCTTTCATTTGAGGGGTGAGGTTAATGGACTTAGCCCGCCTTTCAAACACGCCCCCGCCTTGGGAGAGGAGGGCGGGGTCATAGTCTTGCCACGTAGAGTGGGGAAGATCAAAAAGGCGTTTGCGCTCCTCATAACTTTTTTCAGGATCTGGCGAAGGATCAACAAAAATATGGAGGTGATTGAAAGCCGCCAAAAGCTTTAGGTGGCGGGATTGAAGCATGCCATTGCCAAAAACATCACCCGACATATCGCCAATCCCGACAACGGTAATCTCTTCTTTGTTGGCATCAATATCCATCTCTCGAAAGTGGCGTTTTACAGATTCCCAGGCGCCTCGGGCTGTAATCCCCATTTTTTTATGGTCATAGCCGGTTGATCCCCCTGAAGCAAAAGCGTCTCCAAGCCAAAAGTCATACTCTACCGCCATATTATTGGCGTAATCAGAAAATGTGGACGTTCCCTTGTCTGCAGCCACAACCAAATAAGGGTCATCTTCATCATGACAAACCACATCTGGAGGAGGAACAACAACGTGGTCTTTGATATTATCCGTAAGGTCCAAAAGCCCCCGGATCATGGTTTGGTAACACTGAATCACTTCGTCTTCGAGAGTGCCTTTGAGGGGAGCTTTCTTAACAATAAATCCGCCCTTTGAGCCAACAGGGACGATAACCGCATTTTTTACCATTTGGGCTTTCATAAGCCCTAAAATTTCTGTTCGAAAATCTTCTTTGCGGTCAGACCATCGAATTCCTCCGCGGGCGACTTTTCCTCCCCGTAAATGAATGGCTTCAACGCGAGGAGAAAATACAAATATTTCGTACTTTGGACGGGGAAGCGGCATTTCATCAATGAGGGCGCAATTGATTTTAAAAGAAACATAAGGTTTCGGCTTGCCGTTTTGTAACTGATAATAATTCGTTCGAAGAGTTGAGGTTATGGCATTCACAAACTTGCTAAGAATTCGATCTTCATCCAAAATCGTGACAGAATTTAAGAAGGTCTTGATTTTATTTAAAACTTCTTCTCTTCCCCTGTCCCTGTTTTCTTTGAACTCTGGAGAAAACTGACAGGAAAATAGTTGAATCAGTAAGCGAGACATAAGCGGGTGTTTTGCAAGTGTGTCTTCCATATACGCTTGGCTAAACGTCACGGCGAGTTGGCGAATGTATTTTGCATACGCTCGTATAAGTTGGCATTCGCGCCAGCTGAAATTTGCCCGCACAATCAATCGATTAAACCCATCATTTTCGACTTTTCCGCACCAAATACGGCTAAACCCTTCCAGAAAGTGGGTGCGAATATGATCTAAGTCCACGATGTCTTTCTCGTCAGTTTGGATATCAAAATCATGCATCCAAACGGTTCGCTGGTCTCCAAGGGTTATGATAAAGGGAATCTCACTTAAGACCTTAAGGCTCATATTATCTAAAACAGGAAGGATATCAGAAAGGGAAACCGATCCTTCCGTTGAGTAAATTTTAAATTTGAGCAGGTTTTCGTCTTGGCCACTGGCCCGCGTTAAGCTCGCCCTCAATCGTTTTCGGGTGAAGGCTTGCTCAATTTCAAAAATATCAGTGATAGCTTCATTGGCTGTGAATCTCTCTTGATACCCTTTGGTGAATCCTTGCCCATAATAGTCAAAAAGCCGCGCGCCTTCCTTTTCTCCGGAAGAGAGAAGCAGAGCGTCATATAAATGATCTCGCCAGGTGAGGGAGGCCTCGATCAGCTCGTGTTCTATGGCTTTTTTATCATAAGAGATGGGGGTCTTATGAAGTCGCTTAATGGTATAATGAACGCGCGCAAAGGCCAGCTCGCCCATCTTGGTTTGCCAATTTGTGAGCTCTCCATCAAAGCTTTTTTCAAGAATTCTCTCAATTTTACGCCTCAATTCACTATCATATCGCTCTCGAGGGATATAGACGATACAAGAGATAAACCGCTCAAACTTATCGGGTCTTACAAAAAGGGTCAGGCGTTGACGGTTTTGGAGCTGTAAAACAGCCATGCTTGTTTCAAAAAGCCACTCTTCGGAGGCTTGGAAAAGCTCATCTCTTGGAAACGATTCTAGAATGTGAAGAAGGGTCTTTCCATCATGCCATTGCTCTGAAAAACCAGATTGTTCCAACACATGGGATACTTTGCGCCTTAAAAGAGGAATGTCTCGCACACTTTTATTATACGCAACAGACGTAAACAGACCAATAAATTGATAGAGCCCAATGACTTTGCCACTCTTATCAAATTGCTTGATCGTAATGGAATCCATGGGGTCACGACGATGCACAAGGGAGACTTGGGTCGTTTTTGTAATAATAAGGGGATCCTGCTCAATAATATATCGCCGATTGACAGGGGTCAGCTCAACCCCTCCAAAAATGTGGGTGATTTCTTGTTTAAGCGGATCTTTTAAAATTCCAAGACCTTCTTGAGCCACAAGGGTTCGTTTGATGGTTGTATCCCCTGGAATAAGGGCATACTCGCAAAAGCCTAGGAATGTGAAATGGTTATCTTCTATCCATTCAAGAAAGAAAAGAATTTCTTCTAGTTCTTCTTTGGGAATAGAGGGCGCTGTTTCCTTTAAGTTCTGAATCACGCTTTGAAGACGTCCTCGCATGGGCGCCCAATCTTCAACGGCGGCCCTTACATCCTCCAAAGCACGAAGAAGTTCTTGCGTCAGCGTGTTTTTTTTGTCAGGTGATAAGGCATCCAAGATTTCGCAATGAATGAAAGATTCAAAGGTTCCCTCTTGTTTGTTTTGCGAGCGTCCCCACACTTTTTTAAGAGCGTACGCGCCGTCTCGCTCCACTTGCATCACAGGGTGAATGACAAGGTTAATGGAATATCCCAAACTATTGATAACGCCAGTCACCGAATCCACAAGAAAGGGCATGTCATCATTCACAATTTCCACAATGGTTTGAGGAAGGAGCTGATCTTTTGCTTCTTTTTTTTTCGTATAAATGTGGATTTTTGGCTTTTTTGGAGGACGTGTAAGAGCAAAGGTCCACATATCATAGACGGACGCCCCTAAAACTTCTAGAGGAATTTCTGACAGGTCTTCTAGGGACACATTCGCATAATAGGCCTGGACAAAAGTAGCCGCTGCCTCTTGAAGGTCTGAGGGAACACGCGTCTTTATATCTGCAACGATATAATCGAGAATTTTTTCCTTTTCTTCTTTCTCAGACATAGCTCTTCTTTCACCTCTATTCCTTATAGTATGCCAGAAAAAAGAAGAAAAAGCCAAGAATTTTAGCGGATGGCCAATCGTTTTTTAAGCGCTTGACCTGGAGCGGGCGAAGGGATTCGAACCCTCGACCCCAACCTTGGCAAGGTTGTGCTCTACCCCTGAGCTACGCCCGCTTGATATAAAATCAATGGCGCCATCATACCGAGGATCATGGGCTTTTCAAGAGAAAAATAAGAAGGTGGCGCAAAAGAAGACGATTGACCCCATAAAGTCAATCGTTCTCTGAAGGTTTTGAAAGGGGGGGGGAGGATTTAAAGCCCGAATGTATACCAATTTCCGCCCCATCCAAAAAGACCCTTCCCTTCTGGTAACTCTGGGAGTCGTTCTAGGTTTTGTAATGCTGCTGGTTGGAATATCTCTACTCCCTCTGCATCACTATTTATTGGTTCTGGTAGAGGATGTGGCATTGGGGCCATCTGGGGACTAATGGGCACACCAGTCGTTAGCAGATTCACTAGAGCATCGTTTGGAATTTCTCTCACCCCTGGCGCTGGCGGACTTAGCCGTTGGGACATTGCGTGCCATATCATTTCTCTCAGCGCACTATCATCGTTAGCTGCTAAAGGATCCAACACTACTGGGGCATCATCTAGAATTTCTCCCCCTTGTGCTGACTGGGTTTGTAGAGGGTGCTTCTCTATTTGTTCTATTTGTAGCTGGAGCAGTGCGTTCCTTCGTGCCCTCTGTGCGTTTTTCATATCGATATCATTGGTGTTAGCTGCTAGAGGATCCAACACTGGGAACACTGGGGCATCATCTAGAGCTTCTCCCTCTGGTGCTGGTTGGTTTAGTAGTTCGAGCAGGGCGCGCCTTCGCGCCTTCCGTGCGTCTTCCATATCGATACCATCATCGTTAGCTGCTAGGCCAGGCCTCCAGTCATTGATTAATTTTCTTAAGGCATGATTAGGAAAAAAAACTCTGTTCTTGAATGGTAATTCTGTGAGGTCGCGCTTTAAAAGAAAGCCCAAAAGGACATCTTCTTCGTAAGAATTTCCATCATCTGCAACAACGGGTTTTCTCATGACTTCATGTGTTATACGACATCTATGTTCATCAGGTCGTCTCTCGTCATCATCCTCCTCCTCGAAAACATTTTGCATTGGCGTATTTATTTCATTTTCTGGGTTTGGCTGCTCCCACACGGGAAACTCTGCGTCGCTCTCTGAAGAGGAATCTGTCCCTTCTGAATCCTCTTCATTGGGTCCTTCCGAGTCCACTTCTCCCCTATCACTCAGCCCATCATCGTTCTCTGAAATTGACTTAGAGTCTTCTCCTCCTTCAGACGAAAGGCTGGGATGATTGTGGAATTTATCAAGTAACCAAAATAAATTGAAGACGCGCTCAAAAGCAACCTCCTGATAGCGCTCAAGCGTTTGTATAAGATTTAACATTGGAAGTGTTAATTTCAATGCATTGTCTAGAGCTTCTTTTCCTGGCTCTGACGCAGGTGCCGCAATATTCTGCACGAGTACTTTTTCTTCAACGTCTGCCTCTACAATTGGCTCTACTTCTACAGGAATTGTTGTTTGCAGTGCATCTTCCACTGGTTCTGACGCAGGTGCTGCAATATTCTGCACGGGCGCTTTTATTTTGTTTGCTGGCTTTGCAGAAACACGTTTAAGAGAAGACTTCTCTGTAAATTTTTTAGACGTTCTGTTTTTCAACGAGATAAGCCTCAAAGTATGTTTCTTTTTCAATAATTGTGTTTTTCTAGCGGCTAAACGGAGGTCTCTTAAAGATATAAATTGAGAACGCTTGTGGGCTCTCTGGAGGTTTATAGCTGCTCTTTTTTTTAGAAATACTGACAGGTTAAATACTGGTTTGCGTCTGATCCTTTGGTTGAATTTTAGTTTATTAAATTTTTTAGACATTCTGTTTTTCAACAACATAAGTCTCAACGTATATTTCTTCTTCAATAATTGTGTTTTTCTTGCGACTAAACGGAGATCTCTTAAAGATATAAATTGAGAACGCTTGTGAGCTCTTTGGAGTTTTGCAGCTTCCCTTTTTTTTAGAAATACTGACAGGTTAAATGCGGGTTTTTTGAGAAACAATGGTTTAGGTCTGATCTTTTGGGTGACGTCTTCTCTGATCTCTGAGGTGAGAGGAGCGCCTGAATAGGCTTGATCAAGATCTGCTAAACAAGTTGTAACACCAAGTGTAAGTGCGACTTCTTTTACCATGACATACCCTCCACAAAAATAACACCATTACTATTGTGTATTTTAAATGAAGAATATTAATTTTTTGTTAAAATAGTAAATTAATACAGTATTAAATTGTATTAATTGTAAAATATAAGAAGAGAAGTCTTGGAAAAACCTATCCCGAGTTAAGCGTATGTACCGCTTTTTCTTGCCCAAAGAGGGACAAAAGACCCCGCGCGGCTTGTCCTTGTGGTGTTTTTAGATGGGGGTCCACGGCGAGGAGAGCTTGCGCCGTCTCATGGGCTTTTTCCAGCAACGGCCGCGCCAACAGGGGGTCCACCAGTTTATAGGAGGGAAGACCGCTTTGTTTGAGACCCAGCACATCCCCCCCTCCACGCAAGACCAAGTCTTCCTCTGCAATGCGAAATCCATCCTCCGTCTCTCGCATAATCGCAAGACGTCGTTGCCCAATATCAGATAGGGCATGCCCATAGAGCAATAAACAATGGGAGTCGGTGTCTCCTCTCCCCACTCGCCCCCGCAGTTGGTGAAGTTGGGCAAGACCAAATCGTTCCGCATGTTCAACAATCATATAATTTGCGTCTTTGACATCAATGCCCACCTCAATCACAGTGGTCGCGACCAAAATTTGGCAGGGGCCTTCCTTAAAGAGCGCCATTGTCGCTTCTTTTTCGCTCCCTTTTTGTTTGCCATGCGCCAAGCCCACCTTATCGTCTCCAAAGAGGGTTTTTAAGTATTCATAGCGGTCGGTGGCAGCGGCCAAATCAAGGGCTTCCGACTCTTCCACAAGAGGGCACACCCAATAGATTTTTTTTCCTTGAGAGACAAGGCGCTCCAGACCTTTGAGCACCTCTTGCAATCGCTTGAGCCCTAGCACGCGGGTTTGAATAGGCCGGCGTCCTTTGGGTTTATCAAAGATGCGCGAGACCGCCACATCCCCATAGGTTGTCAAACACAAGGTACGGGGAATGGGGGTCGCCGTCATGGCCAGCACGTCAACCGCCTCCCCTTTTGCTGTTAAATGAAGGCGTTGCTCCACCCCAAAACGATGCTGCTCATCAATCACCACAAGACCAAGATTTGAAAATGTTACGGCTTGTTGCAGCAAGGCGTGCGTTCCCACAACAAGCTGGATTTTACCAGAGGCAAGGCCATCATAGATCGCCGCTTTTCCCTTTTGGCGGCTTGTCAACAGAGCCACCTCAATCCCCACAGATTGAGCCAACTCCTGAAGAGTTTGCAGATGTTGGCTGGCTAAAATTTCCGTTGGGACCAAAAGCGCCGCCTGAAACCCTGCCTCAATGGCGTGCGCCATGGCCAGGAATGCGACGAGCGTTTTCCCTGATCCCACATCCCCTTGAAGAAGGCGAACCATCCGAAGGGGTGCTGCCAAATCAGCTTCAATTTCGCTTAAGGCGTGGACCTGGCCGGGCGTTAGGGAATGGCCAAAAGCCTCTAAAATCTTGGCTTTCAAGACCCCTTGTGAGGCGATTGATTTTCCAGGTAACTGGACTTTCCTCATCAGCCCAAGGGCCAGTTGATCAGCAAAAAGCTCATCAAAGGCCAAGCGTTGCCGGATAGGATGGGAAAAATCTAGGTCCTGAGCCTGCTGGGGCGCATGAACCTTTTGAAGGGCTTCTTTCCAAGGGAGCGGGGAGGATGGATTCCATTCCGGCAGATCCGGGAGGCGCTTTAAAGCTTGCTGAATCAGCTTGTGTATTTGGGACTGAAAAAGCCCCGCCGTCAGCGGATAAAGGGGGCCCTTTTCTTGCCATGAAGCCGCCGCATCGGGAAAAAGAATGCGCTCTGGATGGGTTATTTGCCAGGCCCCTAAGAATTGCTCAAGAGTCCCGCAAATAAGGCGCTTTTGACCCATCGGTAGGCGGGTTTCAAGGGATTTCGGTTGGGTTTTAAAAAAGGTGAGAATGAGCGGATCCCCATCAACCTCACACACAACCCTTACGGGTTGGTGTTTCTTCGTCATCACAACATCGTAAGCTGTGATGGAGACAAGCACAGCAACAGGTTCGCCCACCCGACAGCCCTTGAGGGATTTTTTTAAAGGAAAATGGGAAATTCCCACAGGCAAATGCCACAGAAGATCGACAATCCGCTGCATAGCCAGGCGTTTTAATGTCTTGACCAGGCCAGGCCCCACACCTTTCAAGGTCTCAAGGGGAGCATACAGAGGAAAGAGAGTCTGTGGGCGCATAAGAACACCAAGTGTTGAGGCATAACGCCCGGAGTTTATATTTACTATTGTATCGGACTTTAAGACAAAGTCAAATATTCCGGTTGGCCATTTGGCAAAAAGATTTCCATCCAAAAGTTGTGAGGGATGACAAATAAAGAGGACAGCGATAAGATGGTTACAATTTAATTCCAGTATTTTCACAAATGAACAAAAGATGAAACGAAATTTTCAGCTTGATTGACAAGAAATAGAGTTATGCCTCATCAAATAGCCGCTTCTTCTCAGCGCCGCGCTGCTCATCCCCATCATTCTGCGTGGGTTGCAGCCTCGGCTGGGTCTGGAAAAACGAAGGTTTTAACGGATCGGGTGCTCAACCTGCTTCTTGAGGGGTGTGCGCCTGAGCGGATCTTGTGTTTGACCTTTACGAAAGCGGCGGCTGCCGAAATGGAAGGTCGCCTCCGGGCACGCTTGGGAGACTGGGCCATTTTGCCCGCCGATGAGCTGCAAAAATCCCTAATGGCCCTTCAAGGCACAGCCCCGTCTTCTGAGGCCCTTGCGCGGGCGCGAACCCTTTTTGGGCTGACCCTTGAGACACCCGGAGGCCTTAAAATCCAGACAATCCATGGGTTTTGCCAATCTCTTTTAAAGAAATTCCCGTTAGAAGCGGGGTTGTCTCCTTTCTTTAATGTGGTGGGGGACACGGAACAAGCAATCCTTATCAAAGAAGCCTTTTACACGGTGATGGAGGAC
>CAZSAH010000010.1:10314-37562 GCA_964605015.1 uncultured Alphaproteobacteria bacterium
GGACACGGAACAAGCAATCCTTATCAAAGAAGCCTTTTACACGGTGATGGAGGACACGGAACAAGCAATCCTTATCAAAGAAGCCTTTTACACGGTGATGGAGGACCCCCTCTTGTCGGATCTTGCTTGTCGTTTCAGTGAGTCTACTTTTGAAGAGGTGAACGCCTTGATTTTGCAAAGGCGGGTGGATTTTGATGGGCTGACCCCTCTGCCAGATCTCTTGGGGCAGGACCCGTATGACACTACTGACATCCCAGAAGAAAAGTTAAAAGCAGGGCTTCCTTTCTTTCAAAAAGGCAGCCCAACAGATCAGGAACGAGGGCAGGCGCTTGCTCAGTTTCTGAGCCTATCCCCAGAAGAAAGACGGCGGTGGCATGAAGAGTATGTCTCTCTTTTCCTCACCCAAAAGGGAGAAAAAAGAGCCCGCCTTTTGACCCAAAAGGTGGCAGAGGCAGCCCCTGACCTCAAGGAGCTATTGGACGGAGAAGCCAACCGCTTGGAAAGGTGGGTTGAACGACAAAAGACCCTTGAGATTATGGCCGTGTCTCAGTCTTTTGCCGCCTACGCCCAAGCCTTTCTTCAGGCCTATGCAGCCCTTAAAAAGTCCCAATCCCTGTTAGATTATGAAGATTTGATCCTCAAAACCGTGGCCTTACTTAAAAATCCAGGGTGCCATTGGGTGCTGTATAAGCTCGATGGAGGGCTTGATCACATCCTTGTGGATGAGGCCCAAGACACAAGCCCCACCCAGTGGCAGGTCATTCGAGCCATTGCGGAGGAATTTTATGCCAATGCGGCAGAAGACCCCCGCAATCGCACTCTTTTTATTGTGGGCGATGACAAGCAGTCCATTTATAGCTTCCAAGGTGCAGATCCGGTTGTTTTTACGCGTATGCGGCAAGATCTTCGGCGTTTTGCGCAGGACTCAGGAAAAACATGGCAAGACGTTGATCTGAATGTTTCTTTTCGCTCAACACCGGAAATTCTGGCCCTTGTGGATGAGGTCTTTCCAACCTTTCCCAATCACTTGGCCTTTCGGAAAGACAGTCCTGGTCATGTAGAGGTGTGGCCTCTTTTGGCAAAAGAAGAAGAGGCTCCCCTGGAAGCGTGGCAGCCCCCCCTTGTGCAGCCCCCTAAGGAGTCTCCTCAAAAACGCTTGGCCCAGCGTTTGGCTCAAACCATTCAAGGATGGCTTTTGGGAAAAGGGCCGTTGCCAAGACCCGTTGTTCCCGGGGATATCCTCATCCTTGTTCGGCGAAGAACAACTTTTGTGGATACCCTTATGCGGGCTCTCAAAGAGCATAATGTCCCTGTGGCAGGGGTCGATCGCCTTTGGCTTCTTGAGGGCATAGGCGTTCAGGATCTCTTGAAGATTGGCGAGTTTTTATTGCTTCCTGAAGACGATCTGGCCCTGGCAACCGTTCTCAAGGGACCACTTTTTAGCCTTTCAGAGGAAGACCTCTTTGCCCTGGCCCATGATCGGGGGCATCGGTCTTTGTGGCAATGTCTTTTAAAAAATGAGTCATTTGCAGAGATTACGTCGCTGTTGAAAGACCTTTTGTCGCGCGCTGACTTTTTAACTCCTTTTTCCTTATACAGCCATATCTTGGGGCCATTGGAGGGGCGGAAAAAATGGCAGGCACGGTTGAACGCGGAAGTTTTGGAGTCTTTGGATGAGTTTTTAAACCTCTGCCTTCTTTTCCAGGAAGAAAACACGCCTTCTCTCCAAGGATTTCTATCTTGGATTTCACAGGAAGTCATTGAACTTAAACGAGATCTTGAGCAAAGCAATCAGGTGCGTATCATGACCGTTCACGGGTCAAAAGGGCTTCAAGCTCCCATTGTCTTCTTGCCAGATACGACCCAGCCTCCCTTTGATCTGCCTCCCTTTGGGTTTTATCATAACTCCCTCCTTTGGCTTCCCCCGTCTGACAAAGACATTCCCCTCACACGGGCCCTCAAGCAAGAGCTGCGAGAGGCCCAATATGAAGAATACCGCCGTCTCCTCTATGTGGCCCTCACCCGCGCGGAAGATGCGCTTTATGTGTGTGGATGGGAGGGAAGCCCGCAAGAAACCTGGCATTCTCTTGTGACGATGGGGATTCAAACCATTGGGGAAGAATTTGAGGGAGGATGGCGCTTATCGAGTGTCCAAGCAGGGGAAGAACTTCCCCTAAAGACGGAGGAGAAACCACGGTTTCTGTTGCCCCAATGGCTTCAAACGCCGCCCCTGCCAGAGATGACCCCAAAGCTGTTGCGCCCTTCATACGAGGAAGCCCCTGACACATTTGGTCCCTCCCTGTGGGGAGAGTTTGGGACTCAGCGGGGCGTTTTGATCCATAAACTGCTTGAGATCCTTCCGGGTGTAGAGGAGCGCTTGCAGAAAAAAATAGCCCTCAGATACCTAGAAAAAGAGGGGATCCCAGAAGACATAGCCCAGGGCATGTTCGCTTCTGTGCAAGCAACCCTCCGCACTTACCCTGATCTTTTTGGCCCTCATTCGCAAGGGGAAGTTCCCATCATGGGATATGTGGGGGATTCTCTTGTGTCGGGGCAAATTGATCGCCTGGTCATGAATGAGGATCATATCCTGATTGTGGATTTCAAAACCCACGGGATTGTTCCTAAAAATTTGGACGATATTTCGACAACTTACCTCAAACAAATGGCCATTTACAAAACTTTCATTTCGACCGTTTTTCCGGTAAGATCAATTTGGTGTGGGCTTTTGTGGACAGAAGCGCCGCGTTTGGACCTTCTGCCTGACTCGCTTTTGAAAACGTTTATGCCTTTGATGGACGAAGAGGATGAGGGGAGTGACAAGCATTATAGTAACAAACAATGAAAAAAATATCACCGATGGCCAATCGGAAAAATTGATCCTGCGCGAGATCTATGATAAAGTATAAATATAAAATGGCGAAAGAATGCAGAGAAATTGCTGTACTCAAATGAATTGAAGGTGCCTTATTCTCGGTTGTCATCCCCGCGAAGGCGGGGATCCAGAGAAAACCTACTCTAACTGGATCCCCGCCTTCGCGGGGATGACAAGTGGGGGAATTGCAATAAGGTGCTTTCAATTCATCGGGCCATATGATGCACCCTAACAAAAAAGGAACAAAACCATGGAAGTTTTAAAAATAACAGATGGGTCTTTTAAAAAAGATGTGATGGAGGCAAAACTTCCGGTCCTTGTTGACTTTTGGGCGGAATGGTGTGGTCCGTGTCGGATGATAGGCCCTATTTTGGAAGAATTATCTCAAGAAATCGGCGGCGCAGCTGTCATTGGAAAATTAAACATTGATGAAAGCCCTGAAACACCTGCCCTTTTGGGGGTTCGCTCTATTCCGACCTTAATGTTGTTCAAAGATGGCAAAATGGTGGGAACCAAAGTCGGCGTGCAATCGAAAGCCGCTCTTTTAGAGTGGGTTAAATCTGTTTGAGGCTCCCCGCTCCCACTTGTCATCCCCGCGAAGGCGGGGATCCAGAAAAAAACCTTTTAAAAACAACGCCATCAAAAAGATACTCGAGAAGACATAGCAATTGCTTTTTTAAGCGCTATCTGGATCCCCGCCTTCGCGGGGATGACAAGAGTGGGGGACGACAATACTATGAATTCAAACAGCTACCTTATTATTCTCGACTTTTTATGTCGAACTGACATTAAAATAATCGGACACAAGGCTTTCAGCAATTTGCACCGCATTCAGGGCGGCCCCTTTGCGCAGATTATCACTGACAACCCAAAACAGAAGGCCATGGTCAACAGAGGTATCTCGCCGGATGCGGCTGATAAACACGGAATCATCCCCCACCACTTCGATAGGCGTCACAAACCCATCTTCTTGGCGGTAATCAACGATAGAAAGTCCAGGGAATTCGCGCCATAAGGCGCGGGCTTCTCCCACTGACAGCGGCCCATCAAACTCAACGGCAACGGCCAGAGAATGGCCAATAAAAACAGGCACACGCACACATGTGATGGCCATTCCCATAGAAACCCCTAAAATCTTTTGTGTTTCAACGGCGACTTTGGTCTCTTCAAAGGTCGTGCCATCATGCAAAAAGGTGTCAATTTGAGGGATAACGTTAAAAGCAATTTGCTTTGACATCTCTTCCTTCACAACAGGCTGATTCATATAAATAGACCGCGTTTGGTTAAACAATTCATCCATCGCCGCGCGGCCTGCACCAGATACAGACTGATATGTGGAGACGACAACACGTTTAAGAGCGACCTCATCCAGAAGAGGTTTCAAGACCATGGCCAGGGGAAGGGCCACGCAATTAGGGTTGGCAATAATGTTGCAGGTACGATAGGTCGCAAGCGCCTCTGGGTTGATTTCTGGCACAACTAAGGGAATTTCGGGTTCTTGACGAAAATAAGAGGAATTATCAATAACGATGCATCCTGCTCGAGCTGCGATAGGAGAAAACTCCGCAGAAATGGCGTTTCCTGCTGAAAAGAAGGCGAAATCAAACCCCGTAAAATCAAAGTCCGTAATGGGTATTACGTCCAAAACATCGTCTTCTCCAAAAGAGACGCGCTGCCCGACGGAATCAGAAGACGCAACTGCTTTAATCTCAGCAAGGGGAAACTTTCGCTCCGCAAGGATATTAAGGATTTCTCTTCCCACATTCCCTGTGGCCCCAACAACGGCAACACGATATTTCATTTTATGCTCCTGCCCAATACCTTGTGATTCAGCTTATTCGTCGTATGTTAAGCCATGAAACGACTGTGGTAAAGGGCCGTCGCCATTTTTTTGCTAGGAAACTTTCCTGCGAGAAGATCTTTTAATCAAAGCTCGAGGGGCTCTCACAGGCTTTTTGACCAAACGCCGAGGGGTACGTGTTATAGGAGCGCGTGCTTTCACAGGCTTTTTGATCAAACGCCGAGGGGCACGTGTTATGGTAGCGCGTGCTTTCACAGGCTTTTTGATCACACTCCGAGGGGCACGTGTTATAGAAGCGTGCTTTCTAGTTGGTCTTCTGATCAAAGCCTTAGGTGCTGGAGTATGAACAACAGGCGCTGGCTTAGGGGCAACAGGCGCTGGCTGAGGGACAACAGGCGCTGGCTGAGGGACAACGGGCGCTGGCTTAGGGGCAACAGGCGCTGGCTGAGGGACAACGGGCGCTGGCTTAGGCGCTGGAGTTTGTTGCGGATTTTTGCCCCTAATAAACTTATCAGCGCCCTTCATGTGATAAGATGTAAGCGATATATTCCTCTTTTTTGCAATTGTATAAACATCATCTAGATTACCAAGCAGATCATCACCCATGATGATGTGATCAGGCATAAAGTCAACTAACTTTAAAAATTCTTCTAAATAGTATCCTTTGTTGTTGTGGTTTGTATGAATAATCCCACCGTCAAAGACAATGTTAGGATCTGTTTTTGATAAGTGCACGCCATTTTTATCTTGATGAACATGTCTGCAAAAAGGAATCCCCAACTTTTCCGCCCGCATAGGGGTTTTTTTTTCATATGGTCTTCTTGTGATCCCTATAAACTTTATTTGGTGGCCCTGAGAATGAGCATGAGCTTCAAGTGCATTGAGGTGTTGTACTGCGTTATCTTCAATAAGGATACACGATTCACTTTGAAGGTGAATTGGATCTATATCCCATCTCAGATGGTCTTTATCAAAAACAAGCGTTTCGTCTAGATCCAAGGCAACAAGTATTTTTGCTTTTGGGGGCACGCTAACTGGCACGCTGATTTCAGACAGAGAATGAATTTCTTTTAATGAATAGAATGGCACTTCTGGAATAGGGCGCGCTGGCTGAGGCCCTAGATTTTGACTAACATTCTTGATATTTTGTAGCCCGGCTTTAAACACCTGTGCAGAAAAGTCGTACAGGTTAATATTCTCGGCTATACCCTCTGCACGTAAAACAGGGGCCGGAGCTGGAGCTGGGTTCCAAGCGGCTACGGCGGGCACAAGATCAGCTATCGTGACCAAGGCGTACTGGGTTTTTTCTACATCCCTTCCAGCAACTCTTCCAGCGGCAGCCTTCTTCTCAAGGCGTTCAAGGAAGGTCTCAGCTGACCCAGAAAATTTTCTGCCTATCACATACTCCCGGTGGGAACCATGCTTATATGTCAACGCACCGTCAAGGTTAGGAACACTTGCATCAAGGAAGTAATCTGTTTCTTCTTCCAGCCCTCTTTTAGCGGTTTGTCGGGGGTTTTCTCCTAGCTTGGCGGTTTCCAAAAAATGACACCATCCTCTTCCCGGTTCTTTTCCTAAAAGTATCCGAGGTCCCTTGGTATCATTGAAGTCGGCTATGAAGGTTACGCCTGCTGCATAAAGGGCGGCGTTAAACCCAAGGACCAGAAGAGTGAAATGTACCCAAAGGATTTCAAGAATTCGGGCAGGCGCCCAAGTGGTGAGCCCGAGGAGCGTATTCTTATACGTGACCGAGGGCGAATCCCGACGGGCAACGCCCCCGAAACTTGAAATCCTTTGGGTATAAGTTAAAAATTTTTGAATCATTAGATACACTCTTTGAAAGTAAAAATGACACTCAAAACCATACTTCCTGAATGTAAGCATGTTGTCTTTTATTTTCAAGGATTCTCTACATCCGAATCAAATTTGATCCCCATGAATAGCCCGCTGCAAAGGACTCACACAGAACAAGATCCCCTTTTTTGATGCGACCATCTCTAATGGCTTGATCAAGAGCCAAGGGGATGGAAGCGGCCGACGTATTGGCTTGATCCGCCCCTGTGTGAATGACTTTCCCATCAGGCAGGCCTAGTTTCTTTGCCGTTGCGTCAATAATACGTTTGTTGGCTTGGTGGGGGACAAGCCAGTCGATGTCTTCTTGGGAAATGCCATGAATTTTTAAGATCTCTTCAACGGCCTCTTCAAGACGGGTCACCGCATTTCGGAAGACTTCTCTTCCATTCATTTGGACCGTTCCTGCTGTTTGGGTTGTGCTAGGCCCCCCATTGACGTAGAGCTGATCATAGCCAGCTCCATTTGTTCGCAAAAGGCTGCCCAGAATTCCGCGATCTGCCTGAGCGTGGGCTTGCAGCACAACGGCGCCGGCGCCATCTCCAAAGAGGACGGCTGTTCCGCGATCGTTCCAATCCAAAAGGCGGCTCATGGTTTCAGACCCAATCACCAGGGCTGTTTTGATCATTCCTTGCTGAAGATAGGCGTCCGCTGTGGCGAGGGCAAAGATGAATCCACTACAAGCGGCAGCTTGATCAAAGGCAAACCCTTTGGAAATCCCTAGTTTTTCTTGGATCCGGGTGGCGGTTGAGGGAAAGGTATGATCCGGCGTTGAGGTAGCAAGAATGATCATATCGATCTCTTGAGGCGCAATCTGAGCCGCAGTCAAAGCCCTTTTTGCCGCTTCAATAGCCATGGTCGAGGTGTATTCGTCTGGGGCTGCGATATGACGCGCATGAATCCCCGTTCTTTCCACTATCCATTCATGGGAGGTGTCAAGATGCTGGGACAGCTCGTGATTCGTCACTCTTTTTTCAGGAAGATAGCTTCCCGTTCCCATAATTACAGAACGACGAGTCATTGATTGGCCGCCTGAGGGGGGGAGTCCTCTGAAGAAAACTCTTTGAGGAAGTGGGTGTTGATCTGAGATCTGATCATATCGACGGCAAGATCAACAGCATGGGCAAATCCAAGGGGATCCGTTCCCCCATGGCTTTTAATTGCAATGCCATTGAGCCCTAGCCAAATCCCCCCATTGTAGCGCCGATAATCCAGCCTCATAGCAAGTTTTTTAAGCATGTGACGGGCAAAGAAATAGCCCAGTCGTGCGGTCCAAGAACTTTTAAAGGCTTCCCTAAAGTAATGCACAGCAAGTTGCATCACGCCTTCGCCGGCCTTTAAAACCACATTGCCTGTAAACCCGTCCATAACGGCGACATCAACCGTTCCCCGAGGGATATCATTTCCTTCGATAAACCCATAAAAATTATCCTTAATGGAAGACGTACGGATAAGATCGGCCGCCTCCTTCACCACAGTGCTCCCTTTGATGTCTTCCGATCCTACATTGATCAGGCCGACCTGAGGATGGGGGAGGTGGAGAACGTGACGGGCAAAAAGCTCTCCCATGATGGCAAATTGCTCCAGATTTTTAGAAGAACACTCAATGTTAGCCCCTAAGTCCAAAATCACCACTTCTCCTCGTAGGGTTGGGGCCAGACTTGCCAAAGCGGGGCGATCAATTCCTGGGATGGTTTTTAAAATTATTTTCGCAAGAGCCATGTAAGCACCTGTATTGCCAGCAGAAATAACGCCTTGGGCGCGCCCTTCAGCCACGGCCTTAATGGCTTGACGCATGCTAGAGTTCGGAAACCCTCGGATAGCAGCGCTTGGTTTTGTGTCGGCTGTGATGACTTCTTCACAAGGAATAAAGGTAACTTTTCCTTCCAATGCTTTTTCTTGAGCAAGCAATGGCTCAACGATTTTTTTATCTCCATAGAGAAGAAAATGAACGATAGGATAGCGTTTTGCAGCGGCCGCAAGGCCTTGAATCACCATTTGAGGAGCGTTATCCCCCCCCATCGCATCAACAGATAGTATAATTGTCACTCAAAACTCTCCCTTTTTATGGAAGGTGTGCTTCAAGCAAGGGCAGCATCTGAGGTTTGTCCGATCACCTGACGCCCCTTGTAGTGACCGCAGGACGGGCACAAATGATGGGGAAGCTTGCGTTCGCCACAATTAGAACACTCAATGCTTAGCACAGGCTTAAGAGCATGGTGAGCTCGCCGCATCTTTTGGCGAGAGGGAGAAGTTTTTTTCTTAGGAACCGCCATTATTACAACCTTATCATGTTTATGGATATCAATCTATTTATTTATCTTAAAAAAAGGAGAACAGCAAGTATTTCCTTCTTTTGAAAAAAGTGATACACTTTTGTAAACCGTTGCAAAAATAAATTCAACTCTTTTGGGAGAAAATCGCTCATGAAACTTCATTTTGTTCTTAGCACCCTTTTTGTTTTATGCGGGGGACCTCTGATGGCTCAAGGCGTTACCCCTTCCCAATCACCTTCTGTGTATCTTCCCCCAGATCTTGCGACAGCGCTTTTTGGAAAGTCAGATTATTCAAACCCAAATGCAAGTTCTCAGGGCTTGAACTGTTTTGTTCTTCTTAACCAAACGTTGAATTATGGGAGTGCTCTCGCCATTGGTCTTTGCAATGAGGCTCAAATGGCCTGTTTGCGATATGGAGTCCTTCAGCAAGCTCTTTTTAAACAGAAAAATACAAAGAGCGGAAACGCCCAGTTTTTACAAGAGCTTAAGGCTGCGCTTGCGTTAAGCCTTAAAGATGTAGAATTTAAGTTGACGGGATGCGCTATGTCAATGAGTTCCACCGGTTCTCTCCTTGATGATTCAGGGTTTGCGCCAAAATCATCAACTGGGCAAGCTCAATAACCTACTAACTTGTGAAAGGAATTGAAGTCACCTTTGAATCTTTCTTGTTAGAGGTAAAATCCCATGGAAAAGCCCATCACAAGAATTTTGAGGGCTGAACTCTGCGATGTACGGCCATGAACTAAATTTTTTTATAGAGACGTAGGTGTCTGCTGAAAGTTGCATGATAAGGTAGCTCACGTCTTTCTTCTCTCCAAATTCAAGGAGCGCCTCATAAAGGCCTTGATAAAAGCTTTGAAAAAACACCTCTGTCTCTGGTGTATTGGGAAGGGGGCTACCTAAAGCAGAGTTAAGATACACACTTGAACATTCCCAAACAGCGTTAGAATAAAGAGGGCGCGCGGGGAGAATCTCCCTCACATCCTCATTGATTTCAAACATATTTTTTTTCAGAAGGCAGGCTCCTCCAGAAACTTTCATCGTCCGATTTTCTGCAACGATAAAAACGGGAGCCACTCGGTTTTTCCAAGAAATCTCGATTCCTTGAGAAAACTTCATATGTTCAATCATTGCCTTGATAAGGTTATTTCTGAATATTCGTGTTGTTGACTCAATGATTTCAAACTTAAGCATAAATGCTCCTGCTCCTGTTGTTAAAGCCTGGCGCCATAAAAGATAAAAGAGAAAGGTAGACTTTTAGAAAAAGTTGATATATACTCCCTACGATTATGGCCTCTTGTGTTTTTTAATTTTTTTATTGAGCCCCTGAGATTTTAAAAAATACCATCACAGGCGCTTGTTTTGTTGAGAAGTTTAGGCTGGAATTCTCCCTATCTTCTTTTTTAGATAATCTTTTTTGATATTTTATATATCAAAAATTTTACGAATAATAGCTTTTTTTTGCATTGTGTTGTTTGAGGCTTATCATAACCGCCTTTATAGGCTAGGATTCAGAGGGGATTGAGTTAGGTAAAAAAGTATATGACATCTGTATTAAGAGAAAAAATCACCGAACGCATGGAAGCAAAAAACCTTTCGATTGCTGAATTAGAAAGGCGGGCTGGCCTAAGCATACACTCTGTCAGAAATATTCTAAAAGGTAGGATAAAAAAACCAAGCGCCCAATCGCTTCAAGCGATTGCTGAGGCTTTGGAATGCTCCCTCATGGATCTGGTCAATGCCTCTTCATCCAATGAGGACCTGCCTTTCTCTCAAAGCAAAAAAATAAATCCTCCCATAGATTATCCCGATCTTATCCTGGATTGTTCTAAGATTGTCTTGAATCTTGTGAGAGAGTGTGACCCAAAGGTCACCGTTGATGAATATTTAGATATGGTCAAAAAGGTTTATTTTTATTCTTCAAAGGAAGAACCTCGGAAGTCAGATCTTAGATTTGCTGAGTGGATTGTTGAAACCCAACTCGGAGCCAGTCGCTTTCCTTCAAAAGAGGGGGATAATCAGGGCGATTGAATGCATGGTATTCGTGTCCCACAGTCGTCATTGCGAGCGAAGCGAAGCAATCCAGAACCTTCCATTTTTTGTCATCCCATCCCTTGTCAATCCCCCACTCTTGTCATCCTCGGTCTAGAAAAGGCTTGTTTTTCGAAGAAAAACAATGACTTTTCTTGAACCGAGGATCTTGGCGTAACGAATAAGATCCCCGATCAAGAAGTTCTAAGATTTGCTTTGCAAATCAAGAACTTCTAAGTCGGGGATGACAAGGGTGGGAGGATGACAAAAGTGGGAGGACACCAAGCAAATTAAAAAAAGGGCTGCACGTCCTTTGGACATGCATTGTTTAACTGGATTGCCGCGGTCGCTGCGCTCCCTCGCAATGACGCTTATTAATAACTTTTTACTTGTCCCGCAGAAGGCGCCCCTGCTCTCGTTTCCAGTCGCGCTCTTTTTCTGTTTGGCGCTTGTCGGCTTGTTTCTTACCGGACGCAAGGCCAAGGGTGAGTTTTGCAATTCCCCGCTCATTAAAATAAAGGGACAGGGGCACGAGAGTCATCCCTTTTCTGCGGATTTGGGTTAAAAGACGATTCAGCTCGCGCCGACGCAGAAGCAATTTTCGTGACCGGCGCGGATTATGGTTAAAGCGGCTGGCTTCATAATATTCAGGGATAAAGGCATTGATGAGGAAAAGCTCATCCCCCCCCTCATCGGAGGCGTAAGATTCCGTAATGCTTCCTTTGCCCGCCCGCAAGGATTTTACCTCGCTTCCCTGCAGGATGATGCCAGCTTCAATTGTGTCTTCGATGAAGTAATCAAAGCGGGCACGTTTGTTAAGAGCAACGACTTTACGAGAGGAGGTCATTTTTGCCTCACGGAGTGCCACAGATCCAGCTCTTGCAGGGCTTTTTTGATGGCGTCTGTTGTTGCGGAGTTTAAAGAAACAAAGGGCAAACGAAAGTCGAGCGCCACACTATGGGCAAGACTCATGGCATATTTGATTGTGGTGGGGTTGCTTTCTAAGGATAAGGCAGAGAGTAAGGAAAAAACCTTTCTCCAAAGGATGCTAAAAGAGGAAAGATCAGCTTTTTCCCAGGCCTTTATAAGACTCACAAAAAGGGCGGGGGCAACATTCGATGCAACGAGAATCCCCCCCTCTGCGCCCACGGCAAGATAGGCCGCTAAGGCCTCATCATTGCCGGCTAAAAGGCTCAGACGATCTCCCAAGGCGTGCTTAAACTCAGCCGCGCGCTGGAGATGGGGAGAGGAATCCTTAAACCCTCGACATTGTTTTAAGGACGCAAGCTTCACAATCGTCTCGAGAGATGTTTCCAGCCCTGTCCGCACGGGATTGTTGTACACAATAAAGGGAATATCCACATTATCATTAATTTTCTTATAGTGTTCATAAAGACTGGTCTGGGAGGGTCTGATATACCAAGGGGTAATGATAACGGCCCCATCGGCCCCTGCTTTTTGAGCGGCTTGAGTCAGGGCAATTGTGTCCTCGGTGGAAATGGATCCTGTCCCCGGCAACACCCGCATTTTTCCAGCAGCGCCTTGCACACAAATCTCAATAATACGCTTTTGTTCAGGGGCAGACAGGAACAAAGACTCCCCCGTTGTGCCGCACGGAACAATGCCTTGGACTCCTGCTTTAAGCTGCAGGTCCACTAATTCTTCTAGCTTTTTTTCATCTACCTTTCCTTCCCGGAATGGTGTAATGATGGCCGTATAGGCACCGCGAAACACGTTTACTCTCCTCATTGAGATAATGACTGATATGATGATAATACCTTCCTTTTTGAAAAATCTCTACAAGATGTTTGGCCAAAGGGGAGTGTTTCCTTCACTCTGTGCCTTTGTGATCCTCCTCATGATGGGGACCCCTCTTGTTGCTTATTCCCCTCAACAAGAGCTAAAATCCTGCAAAACCGCTCTTTTGGCCCAGCTTAATGGGAAAAAACGCACCAATGCCTCTGGGTGTCCTATCAGCCAAAAGCTTGTTTTATGGCTGGGGATTTCAAGAAAACCAGAGCAATTCACCCCCAAAGAACTGATACGTTTTCTCGATGCCCACTCTCACTGGCCTTTCTATGGAAAACTCTGCGAAAAAAGTGAAGATGTGATCAAGAAAAAGGGGACCCCAAAAGAAATCTTAGCTTGGTTTGCAAAGCATCCCCCCACAACACCGGGAGCAGTCATTGTTTATGCCAATACTCTTCTTGCTCACAAGCAAAAGAAAAAGGCAGACGCTGTGATCGTCAAAGCATGGCAATCCATGGAGATGACAAAAACTGAGGAGAAAAAATTTCTCGCTCAGTTTAAGTCTTCTCTGTCGGCAAAACATCATACGGCGCGCTTAAACTTTCTATTATGGGAGGGAAACGTTGAGAGCGCAAAACGTCTTTTAGTTCGTGTGCCTGCAGAGGTAAAAAAGAAGGCAAATTTACGCATTGCGCTTCTGGCAGGAAAGGCCCCTCAGCACGGAGTAACTTTCAAAGAAGAGGGGATACTCTATGAAACGCTCAAATGGCATAAGAAACAAAAGGATTGGGTGACGGCCGCACCTATCCTGATCCAGACCTCTACCAGCAAGGCGTATGCTGAAAAATGGTGGAAGCTCCGCAGCTATGTGGCGCGCGAATTCATTGCCCTTCAGGACTACAAAAAAGCCTATAGCATCTTAAAAAAGCATAATCTTGAGCCTGGCACCGAGCATTTTGGGGAGGCCGAATGGCTCTTAGGGTGGCTCTCTTTACGGTTCTTGAACAATCCCGCTGTAGCGCAGCGTCATTTTGAAACCTTTGGCAAAAACGTCAAGGCTGCTTTGAGTAAGGCGCGCGCTTTCTATTGGCTTGGCCGCACTCATGAAGCCAAAGCAGACCTGGCTCTTGCTAAAAAATGGTACACAAAGGCGGCTCAGTATAAAACAACCTATTATGGACAGCTTGGCGCCATTAAGGTAGGGGCCAAGCCTTATCCCATTTTACATAATGCTCCAAAAGCAACGGCTGAGGAAAAGAAACGCTTTAATCAAAAAGATCTAGTCGTCGCCGCGCATATTCTGAAAGGCTTAGGAAAAGGGGCCACGCATGAGCTGATCAAATTTTTGTCCCCCATTGGCAGCCAAGCAAAAACAAAGGCAGAAAGAGAGCTTGCTGTCCAGCTGGCCCATACCTTGTCTCCCTCTGATGTGGTGTGGGTGGCAAAACGAGCCGGAAATCGGGAACCTGTCTTGTTAAAAGCAGCCTATCCCATTTGTTCTCTGCCGAAAAAGAAAGGCCTTCCTGAAAGCGCCCTTCTTTTAGCCATTGCCTACCAAGAAAGCCTTTTTAATCCAAGTGCCCAAAGTTCAAAAGGGGCGATTGGACTTTTGCAGCTCATGCCTGCTACGGCTGCGAGAACAGCAAAACAGCTGGGGATTCCCCACACGCACACAAAGCTTTTTGATCCTCGGCATAATCTTCTCTTAGGGTCAAGCCATCTGGCTTCACTGCTCAATGATTTTAATAAGTCTTACCTTATTGCCGCTGCGGCCTATAACGCAGGTTCAACGCCTATTGACCGCTGGTTACAGGATCTGGGATCTCCTCATGGAGGAAAGCTTGATGTGGTTGATTGGATTGAGCTGATTCCTTATGCAGAAACCCGTAACTATGTCATGCGCATTTTGGAGAATACAACAAACTACCGTAGCCGCCTTCAGGGGACCCCGACCCGGACCTTAAGTCATGACTTGCAAAATCGACGCTAACTCCATCTTATTACTTTCACCTCTCCCCTTGTGGGAGAGGTCGCCCCGCAGGGGCGGGTGAGGGGTATCTTGAGGACAGCTCTGATGTTAAAAAGATTTCAAAAAACACTGCGTACAAATCAAACAGATGCGGAGAGTCGTCTTTGGTATCATCTTAGAAGCCGGAGGTTTCAGGGGTGGAAGTTTAGGCGCCAACATATACTGCAAGGTTACATCGTTGATTTCGTTTGCCTTGAAAAAAAACTTGTGGTTGAGCTTGACGGCGGACAGCATGCAGATCAAAAAGCCTATGACACTCACCGTACTCGGGTTCTTGAAGAAGATGGGTTTAAAGTTATGCGTTTTTGGAATAACGATGTGCTGAGTAACTTAGAGGGAGTATTAGAGACGATTTTAACACACCCCTCACCCGCCGCTACGCGGCGACCTCTCCCACAAGGGGAGAGGTGAAAGGAAGGCCTCTCCCACAAGGAGAGAGGTAGTCCTCTCAAAAAAGAAGCGGGCGAATAGTCTTTGACTTTTATTTTACAGAACGTATACAATAAGTCACTAAAGAATCTAATAAGATAGAAAAAATCTCCCATGCTTAAGAAACCCCAAGAATATATCCCCTTCTTAACTCTTGATCACTTACAGGCTCATTCCAAGACGATCCTTGTGCGCCTTGATCTCAACCTTCCCCTTGTGGGCGGTCAGGTGAGCGATTTAACCCGCCTTGAGCGCTCGCTTCCCACCCTTAGAGAGCTTGTCCTTCAGGGAGCTAAGGTGGTCGTGATGGCCCATCTGGGGCGCCCTCAAGGGGAAGATAAAAGCCTTTCCCTTGCGCCCATTTTTAAGGCTTTAAAAGACGCTCTGGCCCCCACGCCTGTTTTCTTTTGTCCCGTTGCCCACGGCCCACGAGTCATGGAGGCTATTCATGCCCTTCATAAGGGAGAGGTTCTCCTTCTTGAAAACATTCGCTTTGTAGAAGGCGAAGAAAAGAACGATCCTGCTTTTGCTGCTGAAATGGCAACCTGGGGGGACGTTTATGTTAATGATGCTTTTTCGGCGGCCCACCGGGCTCACGTGTCCACAGAAGGCATTGCTCATCTGCTCCCCAGCTATGCGGGGCGTCTGATGGAAGAAGAGCTAGCGGCCCTCCACCGCGCCCTTGAAAACCCCACGCCTCCTCTGATGGCCATTGTGGGGGGATCTAAGGTTTCAACGAAACTATCCCTTCTTGAAAACCTGACCTCAAAAGTCGATACCTTGGTCATTGGAGGGGCGATGGCCAATACATTTTTAGCGGCCCAAGGGGATGCGGTGGGAGCCTCCCTCTATGAACCCGATCTTCTTCACACCGCCCGTGCTCTCTTGTCAAAAGGCTGCAAAATTCTTCTGCCAGAGGATGTGGTGGTGGCAAAAAGCCTTGAGGACGGCTCCTCCTGCCTCACGCGTTTGCGAGGGGAGATCAAAAATGATGAGAAAATCTTTGATATAGGGCCGCGCACCTGTGCAAAGATTCTTGAAACAATGAAAGACTGCCACACCCTTTTATGGAATGGCCCCGTGGGTGTTTTTGAAATCCCCCCGTTTGATGGAGGAACAACAACGATTGCGCGGGGAGCAGCTCACCTGACACAAGCGGGATCTCTGCTCTCCGTTGCAGGGGGAGGGGACACGGTTGCGGCACTGGCACACGCAGGCGTTCTGTCGGATTTCACCTACGTTTCAACCGCAGGCGGCGCCTTCCTCGAATGGCTTGAAGGAAAATCCCTTCCTGGTGTTGTGGCATTAGGGAATTTTAACCAAAATCATGCACAGTGACATGGTGACTATCGACAATGCTCTTGTGAAAAAAGAATTTTATGCCTACTATTGGGTATGGAGGCTTTCAAAAACCTAACAAAAAATATAGCCTTGTTTTTGTTTATAGGGGCCGTGCCCTCTCTCTGTTGGGCAGGTGGCTTTTTTGCCGCCGTTTCCTGGACTTCCTTTTTTCTTATTCTGAGTGCTATGTTTTGTATTTTATGGCTTAAATCCTGGAATTCTGCTCACATTTCAAAAAACCTTCTCTTAGCAAAAGGGGAAGAATGGGCCATATGCGAGGGGGATCAATTTATCGACCGGTCTCCTCATTTTCCGGCAGAATCGCTGTCCACTTTTAAAACCTTCTTGCATCCTGATTCTCTTGCAAAACTTCAGACCCCTCTGGCGCACTTGCTTCATGAGAATGTGCCCTTTCAGATGAGAGTCAATGGGTGGAAAAGGAAGGTGGTTTATACCCTCAAGGGGACGGCTTGTGAGGGGAAAATTATCCTTCTTCTCAAGAATATTACGGAGGAAGCGCATCAAGAACAGACTCAACTTGAGAGGATGCAAAAAAATGAAAAACTTCTTCAAAAACTGCAAAGTACCTTTGATTTAATGCCTCTTCTTGCGTGGCATAGAGATGATCATCAAAAAATTACCTATTGTAATTTTGCGTATGCACGGGCTGTTCAAGATGAACCTCAAAAAGTTTGTGAAGAAGAAATTGAGCTGATTCAGCCTCGTGTCGCCAAAACACTTGCTCGAAAAGCGCTCCATACCCAAGAACTTCACGCCCTTACAAGTCCTGCCATTGCGAATGGAGAAAGGCGACATTTTCGTATTTGTGAGATGCCTAATCCCCAAGGGGGAGGTACCTTTGGCATTGCCTATGATGTGACAGAGCTGAAGGAGGCCACTCTAGAGATTAAACGTCTTACTGATGCACACAATACGGTTCTCGATCATATGTCGACGGCTATTGCTGTTCATGATGCTGAAGGAATCCTTCAATATCACAACCAAGCTTATGTAGGCTTACATTCCTTTGATAAAGAGTTCCTTAAAACAAAGCCAGGTCTTGATGAAGTGCTTGAAGACCTTCGCCATCGGCGTCAATTGCCAGAACATCCGGATTTTCCTACCTTTAAAAAATCACGTCTTCTCAAGCTTACAGAGCAAATTGAGTCTGAAGAAGAGATGATGCATTTGCCAGATGAGCGTACGTTGTGCATTTTTAGTGTCCCCCATCCTCTTGGAGGGCTTTTGTTTATGTTTGAGGATGTAACCAAATACTTAGCCCTTGAAAGACAAAACAAGACGCTTTTTGATGCCTATCAAACGACCCTCGATAGTCTTTTTGAGGGCATCATTGTGGTGGGAAGTGACAATCGCCTTAAAATGTCTAACCCTAGTTTTATAAACCTTTGGAATCTTACCAAAGAAGATATAAAACCTGGGCAACACCTGACACATGTCATTGAAAAAATGAATAGCTTTTTTGATGATGATCAGGAAGCGGGGGACTCTTTCAACGTACAGATTATGGAGAATCTTGCTGATCGCACGCCAAAAACGGGGCAACTCTTGCGAAAAGATGAGATGGTTGTTGATTTTAGGTATGTTCCTCTTCCCAATGGGGATCATCTCTTAAGCTATATTGCTATGATGGATGAATCACTTGTTCAGTATATTTTACCAAAAATATTTTCTGAAGACACCGATCAAGAAGAAGACAATCCTCTTGAACAAGTGAACGCTTAAAAGCGACTTATAAAGCCTGCACTCCACTTGTGGTGGAATATTCAAAGTGGTGGGCTTCCCCTGGATGAGCGATTGCCCAGATAGCCTGAGCTGCTTGCGCCGCTTCTGCAAAGCCTGTTAAAATTAATTTCATCTTATGAGGATACGTGGCGATGTCTCCAATGGCAAAAATACCGGCCACATTGGTCGCACAAGTTGAGGGGGTGACCATAATGTGTGTGGTGTTCAGTTGAAGCCCCCAATGGGCAATAGGGCCCAGGTTCATGGCCAAGCCGTAAAAGGGGAGGAGGACCTCTGCGGGAACTTCTCGTATTTCTCCGTCCAAAGACTTGAGAATGACGGCTTCAAGGAATCCCTCTTGCCCAATAAGACCCTCCAATTGAAAGGGAATGGCAAGATCAATGACACCATCTTTTGCTAGTTTATTAAGTTTGGCCTCGCTTTCAGGGGCCGCTCTAAATTTGGAACGCCGATGCACAACTGTCACCTTCTTTGCAATTTCTGAGAGAGAAAGCGCCCAATCCACAGCGGAATCTCCTCCCCCTGCAATGATAAGATGCTTGTCCCGAAAATCTTCTCGGTTTTTTACATAATAAAAAACACTTTTTCCTTCAAACGCCTCAAGGCCATCAAGGGGAGGGCGATTGGGGCCAAAAGCGCCAACACCGGCTGCAATCAGAACAGCTTTTGCAACCAAGACTGTGCCTGCGGACGTTTCAAGACGCCAGTGCCCATCAGGGGTTTTCTCAAGATGGATCACTTGTTGGTTTAAGTGATAGACGGGGTCGAACGGGTCAGCTTGAGTTTTAAGATTGTGAATAAGATCAGCCGCTAAAATTTTAGGAAATCCGGGAATATCATAAATGGGCTTTTCAGGGTAAAGGGCCGCGCATTGTCCCCCCACCATCTCTAAGGTGTCAATCACATGACACTTTAAGCGCATCATGCCGCATTCAAAAATAGCAAAAAGCCCCACGGGCCCGGCTCCAATAATGGCAACGTCTGTTTGGTGAAGCGTCATCGATTCTTATCCTGATCCTATAATGGAGCTATGATACGGTATCCATCTGAGAACTTTCAAGAAAGGAATTAAAAATGTCTCTTTTGTAGGTGCTCAAAAATTGAAAATTCTTACTTTTTAGAGGACTGTTTTTCTGACTTTTTATAGAGTTTCCAATGAATGAAGAAAAATATCATCGCGACCAGAATCCATTGAAAAGATTCAATAAGGCTCCCAATATTGCTGGCTCTTTGATTTTTTAAATAGCGCGCGCGCTCATTTGTCCGCTTTTCAGCCAACTGGCTGGGAGGAAGTTGTTGCAAAGAAATAACTGTCTGAGCGTGGTTTGTTCCCATCTCTTTGTAATGCTGAATATAATCGTCATTTGAATCATACTGACGCAAATTATAATTGTATTTATATTCTGGAATGAGCAAATTTGTAATTGTATTCAACGAGATGGATAAAGTGACGATGAGTATAATAACAGTAATGAGACATACCAAAAGGGCATAGACTTGAAGGATGTTTTTTATCATGGGTTTTTTCTCTGATAAGGCGTCATCGCAAATTTGTCTTAGGCGCTATAGGAAAAGCCTGGAACAAACTTGCAATGACCTTTTCTATTCCGTCTATGCGGCTTCTAAGATTTTTTCAACCTTTTGAATAGCACGCTCTGTTTCAATGTTTTCAATGGCTGCAATCTCTCCTGCAAGACGATGGAGGGCATTTTGATACACTTGTCGTTCACTATAAGATTGTTCTGGTTGATTCACGCCCCTGTAAAGTTCACGAACAACTTCTGCCAAAGAGACAGGGTTTCCTGAATTAATTTTGGCTTCGTACTCTTGTGCACGGCGGCTCCACATGGAGCGACGAACCCGCCCCCGCTTTTTTAATCCATTAATAGCATTTGCCATTTCCTTAGATGTGCAGACGGGGCGTAAGCCAGACGTTTTCGCTTTTGCTGTGGGAAGACGTAAGGTCATCCGATCTTTTTCAAAGGAAATGACAAACATTTCAAGAGCGTGTCCCCCGACCTCGTGCGTTTCAATTGATTTGATTTTTCCAATTCCATGGGCTGGGTAGACCACATGATTTCCGCAAGAAAAAGAAGATAGTTTAGCCATGTTTCACCTACTGCTTGCTAGTTGTTGCCGAATGATTTTACACCAACAAAATGAGAGTACCACTTGATAATATATAGGTATCATTTTTTTTGTTCCAAGGCCACCCCCCCTCAGAGGATTGAAATTTCTGTATTCTTGCAGAGTCAAGCTGAAATAAGCCTTTAAAATTGGTGAGTTAGAAAAGTTAACAAAGGGTTAAAAAAAGATTCTTTAGTTTTCAACGGCATAGTTGTAAGCGACCTGACGAGGAGTGGCCACAGGAATATTTTCAGCCTCAAGATACTGTTTTAAAAGGCGATTAAAAGCCCATTTTACTTTGTGGTGTTCACTTGGCTTTGTTTTTAAAACAATTCGTATTTCAAGGGCATGATCACTAATCTCATTAATCCCATCGATTTCAACGGGTCCTGTCACAAGTTTACGCGTTGCCGGATCCTTCCGAAGATCTTTTGAAATTTTTTCTATAATGCTAAATACCTGGTTAATATCAGCCTCAAACCCAACCTTGAAAAAGAGAAGAACGGCAGAGAAATCTCTGTTCTGGTTAGAAAGGCTTGTAATGTTCCCATAAGGAAAGGTGTAAAGGGACCCATCCGTTGCTCTGAGGCGCACCACACGCACGGTTAAAGATTCAATGCGCCCCATTTGGCCATTAATAACCACCAGATCTCCCACAGCGAAAGCATCTTCTAAGAGCATGAAAAAGCCGGTTGTTAAGTCTTTGACGAGGGATTGCACCCCAAAAGATAGACCGAAGGAGAGAATTCCAAGTGTTGCCAAGAGGGGAACAATATCAATTCCCATTTCAATGATGATCAAAAGAGTCGCTGGCGTCCACACGGCAATGCGGAGCACATTGCGAGATATGCTATAAATTGTTTTAAAGCGCGCCCGCTTTTGTTTTTTGGCATCATTCGCGCTTTTTTTTGTCGTGTTTAAATATTTGGTTAAGATTCCATTGCCAGCGCGCGTGATAAAAAGAGCGACTGCAATAATTGTGACAATGCTAAAAGCTTTTTCCACAAGGGCTCTTCCAAACGTAAAAGATGAAAGATTGAGGCCCCATAGGTTTAAAACAAAAAGAAGGGCGCCTAAGTTCAAGAGAATGAACGTCACAGAATCAATTTGACGCCCATAAAAAACAACGCGCTCCCCAAAGAATGGCGAGACGTGAGGAAGGTGTTTGTTAATATAAAGAACACGTATTTTACGCAAGCAAACCGCCAAGATACGCACAAAAGGTAACAACGAGAGGGTGAGCAAAATTTTCCACACAATGGTTTGAAGGGAATCATAGGCATGGGTGGACCAACTGACATAACTGATCACAATAAACACGATGAGGGGGACATAACTGTAATTAAGATAAGGCAAAAGAGCTTTTTTTGATAAGGAAAGATGGGGTGTTTGTTGTTCTTTTCTGACCCACTCCTTGACCTCTTGACGGAGTGCGAGCATCATTAAAACCGCCATCCCAGCAATCACAAAACCCGTTCCTTGAAGAAGAAGTCTTTCTCCCGAAAGAGGCAAGCTAATGAGAGCGCCTGTTTCAAGGACAAAAAAACTAAAAAGAGCAACAAGTGCCATCCGCCGAATCCAACGATAAGTTGTTGCCAACACCTTACGAGAGAGGGGGATGTGCTGATGGTTAGGGGTGGGCGGCTTTAAAAAGAGGCGCGCTATATTTAACAGTATCCAAATGGTAGCGGCTCCTGAACTTAAAATCCGGGCAATTTCAAGAGAAAGGCTATCTTCAGGATTAATGAGGCGAGATAGTGTATAAAGAGAAAATCCAAAAAATAAGGGGGCGATGGTTGAAAGACCTATCGCAGACAACAGATCCATTGATTTTTCAAAAGAGGTTTTCTTTTTGCACGCAAGGAAAGTATGAATCTTTGGTTTTAACCAAGAGGACAAAGCTTGTGCCAAAATAAAAGAGACAAAAAGGGCAATCAGCAGCCGAACACTAAAAGAGGCGACCTGATGACGTGTCTCTGGCACCTTTAGGCTTATCCCTAGCCATTCTCCCATCTCAACAAAATCTTTGAGCGACACAAATCCTTCAAAAATATCGCTCCCCGTCTTTTGAAAGAAATCATAACTAGCAGAAAAAAGGTTCGCGATAATTTCGCTGACCTTGATGGGCTTGACCGGGGCCTCTTGGGGAGTCTCTATCGCCAAAGGTAGGGATGTGGCGATTGCCCCTCCAAAAGGAAGAACGAACAAATAAAAAGCCAATAAAATATGTTTCATCTTTTTCTCCTGTCGGGGAGTGTATCATGACCTCCTCTTGCAGTCTTTTGCCATTTTATATTTATAGTGTATAATAGCTCTCTTCCAGGGTCAAACTTTCTGATTGGCCATTTGGAAAAAATATTGTCATGCTAAATTTATTTCAGCATTTCTTTAACAATGAGACCCTGAAATAGGCGCGGATGAAAATAGATAAAGTCATTGACTTTGTGATTCAAAGGAGGGAAAGATTTTCAAAAAGGATTTTATATCATGTCGTCTTCAGCTCCCTCTACCCTCTCTTTCCAATCTTGGCTTGTATTAATTGCCATTGGGCTTTTGATTTTTTTGATGAATATTGATTACACGGCTGTCAATCTAACCCTTGTCCCTATTTCAGAAGAAATCAGTGCAGATCTCAATAGCCTCCAATGGCTTTTGAGCGGCTATGTTTTGATCTGGGCTGCTTTTGTTATCCCTGCTGGGCGGATTGCCGACATTTATGGGAAAAGGAATACGCTTATTGCGGGCTTGGTTGTGTTCATGATGGGATCATCCTTGGCAGGGTTTGGGCAGTCTCTGGAAGTGCTTATTCTGGGGCGTATTCTTCAGGGATGTGGGGCAGCCATTTTCACAAGCCCTGCGTGGGCGAGTGTGTTTAGCTTAGCGCCACCCAAACAGCAAGGGTTTGTCATGGGCGTTGTTGTCTCCTTTTCTGGCTTTGGGCTGGCCGTTGGTCCCACTCTTGCGGGATTCATTATTGAAGAAATGAGCTGGCGCTGGATTTTTTACATCAATATTCCCTTGGGACTTCTTGTGATTGCAATTCTTTATCTGTACTCTCCTAAGGATACCCTTTCAAAAGTGCACCAAAAAATTGATTACGCTGGGGCCGCTCTCCTGGGCTCAGGGTTGTGTACAGCTGTATACGCACTGAATCAAATACATATGTGGGGGCCCACAAGTCCTTATTTCTGGGGTCTTTTGGGAGGAGGGTGTGCGCTTGTGGGGGCTTATATTTTTCGTGATCGCACCCAAAAAGTGCGCATGGTTCCCCCTCATCTGTTTCGCAATAAACCCTATATGGCGGCCACAATGGGCGAATTTTTGATGGCTATGAACTTTTCAATGACCCTTGTTTTGATGGGGCTTTATTTGCAAAACACGTTACATTATTCCAGCTATGAGACCGGCCTTATCTTTATCTCAATGACCATCACCATGGGGCTTTTGGGCCCTATTGGGGGGAAAATGATTGACATGTTTGGACTAAAAGGACCCATGGTTTTTGGGACGCTCACAACCGCCCTTGCGATGGGGATGATGACATTTTTGCACACAGAATCATCCCTTCTTTATGTGTCTGCGGCCTTGTTTTTTGCGGGCATGGGCATGGGCGCTTATTTTACAGCTTGTAATATAGCCATGATGCGCGCCGCCCCTCCAGAAGACCGAAATGTTGCCTCAGGGGTTTACACCATGTTCATGATGCTGGGGAATACGTTGAGCGTTATCCTTTCCACAAGTTTTGTTGTGTTCTTTGGAAGAGTTTACCTTTTTCAAACCACTCAAAGCATGAACTTGTCGCCTCAACAAACTCAAGATCTTGTTACTATTATTTCTAAAGTTGAGCACTCGTCCTCTCAACTCAATGACTTTTTACCGACCCAAGTCCCCTATCTCTTGAATCGGATTGATGAGGCGTTTGTCTATGGCCTTTCCTTTAACATGGCTATGGGGACCCTTTTGGCCCTGACAGCTGCAGGGCTGACGATTTGGGGGATGGGAGATTTAAAGAGTTCTTCCTCTCATGCTCACGCCCCTGCAGGGGCGTAACCCTTGGTGGCGATAGAAATTTGTTTCACGTGAAACAATTTCTCTCCTACTGTTCTACGCCGCCTTTTTGGCCGATACACGTGTGGAAACATCCCGAAAAGCTTTGATGATGCGATCTTGAACATCGGGCTCTAAATAAGGATGCAGGGGGAGGCTTAGCACTGTTTTTGACAGCTCTTCACTGACAGGCAGGGTTTCCGTTGCGCAAGCGTAAGAGCGATAGGCTTTTTGATGATGGAGAGGCAGCGGATAATAGATCACAGAAGGAATTCCTTCTTTTTGAAGCCCCTCCATAATCTCTTTTCGCTTAGAGGGGTCAACTTTCAACGTATATTGGGCCCAGGCGGATTGACAGTCGTTTCGAACGAAAGGGGGTTCTGCTACCTCTTGAAGAGCGTTTGAATACCGATCTGCAACTTTTTGCCGTAGTATAATTTCTTCAGGGAAAATCGTAAGCTTTTCAAGAAGAATGGCGGCTTGCAAGGTATCCATGCGTCCATTTATTCCCACCCGATTGTTTTGGTATTTGTCTTCATTTTCCCCTTGCCCATGAATTCGTAAGGATTGCAGAATTTTCAAAAGGTCTGCATTTTCTGTGAACACGGCTCCTCCATCTCCATAGCACCCAAGGGGTTTGGGAGGGTAAAAGCTTGTTGTCGTTGACTCTGCAAGGGTTCCCACGTTTCGCCCCTTGTAGGTGCCTCCAAAGCTTTGAGCAGCATCTGCCATGACCCAAAGGTCGTGCTTTTCAGCGATAAGAGTGAGGGCGTCATAATCAGCCGCTTGACCAAAAAGATCCACAGGGATGATTCCTCTGGGGTGTAGCCCACGTGCTTTGGCCACTTGGATTCCCTTCTCAAGACTGGCAGGGTCCATATTAAAGGTCGTCTTCAAAACATCAACAAAGATCACCTCTGCTCCCATCCACGCCACAACTTCAGCCGTGGCTGCAAAGGTAAAGGCAGGAACAAAAATGGCATCCCCTGGTCCTATGTTTTTAGCCCTCAACACAAGGGCTAACGCATCCGTTCCATTGGAACATGTTAAGGTATGGGCCGCCCCACAAAAAGCAGACAGTTGCGCTTCAAGCGCATAAATCTCTGGGCCCATAATGTAGGCTCCATGATCTAAGATACGAAGAAGAGCCGCCTCAAGCTGGGGGCGGATACGCTGTTGTTGGGTGGCAAGATCAATAAAAGGGATCATGGTTTTTCCTTGTCTGTAAAGAGTGTTCAGCTTTTTCCAAAATTTCCGTAACGCGTGCCCCTTCTTCACCCGATGTAAGGGGATCTTCCCCATTTTGAATACAGGTTAGGAAATGAAGGCATTCGTTTTTCAGAGGTTCCGATTCGGGCAACGCAATGGTTTGGGTGCGAACTCCCTCATTGGCGTGACAGTGGCCGTCCTCCCATCGGAGGCAGTTTGTAGAGAGTTGAAGTTTTTCAGACCACGGCTTGCCATCATCAAAAACAGCAACCCCTTTTTCTCCTATAACAATCAGCTTTTGCTCCTTAAACGGAGATAACCAAGAGGCATGAATGTGTGCCGTTATATCCCCTGGGAAGGTTAAGGTAAGAAGAGCGCTTGCTGGCTTGTGGGGCATCAGATAGGCTTGGCCAATGGCATTCACGCTTTGCGGCATCGTTTGGGTGAGGGAAAGAACAAGGGAAATGTCATGGCTTGCTAAATCCCACAAAACGCTTTCTTGCTGTCGAAACCGACCAAGACCTAACCGATTGGCATAAATGTGTTTTAAGGGACCAAGGTCTGACAAGCGATCTTTCAAGGCGATGAAGGCAGGGTGATAATTAAGAATATGCCCTACCATAAGGATGCGATTGTGGGCTTTGGCCGAGGTACAAAGCTTTTGAGCGACCTCAGTCGATAAGGCCATGGGTTTTTCCAGGTACACATGCTTTCCCCCCGTCAGCGCAGCCTCTGCGTGAGCCTCATGAAAAGGCGCTTCTGTCGCAATTACAATGGCGTCAAGATCAGGATGAGTAAAGAGATCATCTTCTGAAAAAGCAGGCACATTGTATTGAGACGCGATCTCTTGAGCCCGCGAGGTATCCTTGTCACAGACAGCGGCAAGGGCGCCGAGCTCTTTGAAGTTTCGAACTAAATTTTTTCCCCATTGCCCACATCCTATAACTGCAACGCGGGGAAGTGAAAGGTCTCTTCTGACAGCATTTATCATAGGCACAGCTTAAAAAGAGAAAGAAGAATGGTCAATGAAAAGAACGTTCTTGAGAGGTCACAAAATGTGACAAAAGATTCACGCTGCGGCTGAGGTGGAGATGCCTTTTTCTGCGAGAAGGTCTTGGAGCTCCCCCATTTGAAACATTTCCCGGATGATATCACAGCCGCCTATAAACTCACCTTTGATATAAAGCTGGGGAATGGTTGGCCAGTTGGTAAAGGTCTTGATTCCTTCCCGGAGTTCCCCATCTTGCAACACATCAATGGCTGTAAAGTCAACATTGAGCGTTTTTAAGATTTGCACAACAGTCGCTGAAAACCCACACATCGGAAATTTATCATTGCCTTTCATATACAAGACAACGTTATGGGTGGCTAAATCCATGCGGATTTTATCAAAAATTTCAGACATTAATTATTCCTTAGGCGTTTGTGTTTTGAGGGCAAGGGCGTGGAGGCGTGTTCCCATCTGGCCTTCCAAGGCATCAAAGACCATTTGATGCTGTTGAATGCGTGTTTTTCCATGAAAAGCAGAAGACGTCACTGTTGCTGAAAAATGATCGTTGTCTCCCGCTAAATCTTTGATATCAATGACTGCATCGGGAAAAGCTTTGTGAAGATACATTTTGAGCTGATCTTGAGACATGGCCATCGCTTCACTCCTTATAAGCCTTATATAGGAAGAGAGGGGACGGGAATCAACTCTTATTTTTTATCCGTATCCTT
>CAZSAH010000011.1:0-37324 GCA_964605015.1 uncultured Alphaproteobacteria bacterium
CTTGATTTGCAAAGCAAATCTTAGAACTTCTTGATCGGGGATCTTATTCGTTGCGGGTAAGATCCTCGGCTCAAGAAAAGTCATTGTTTTTCTTCGAAAAACAAGCCTTTTCTAGACCGAGGATGACAAGAGGTGGGATGACAAAAGAGGGAGGATGACAAACAATGTGCCCTTTATTGCAGGTGATGGCTCAAGTGGGCCTTGACATTCCGATCTAGCTCTTCATTCAAATTGTTCATGATCTTTTCCATCATCCGAATCCAAACCTGACGCCGTTGACCGAGGGTGAAGTCTTCACTCACCGTCCGAGAGCCTTGGGCTCTGGCATAAGCAAATCCTTTTGACTTTCCAAAATCATCAAACACTTCAATCTTAACAGACAGCTTGGCATCATACTGTTCTGACTGATCCACCGTAAAGTATCCTCGCAAGCCCGTCGTTCCCTTAAGTGGTTTCTCAACAACAGAGGCCTCTTCAATCGTCACAACCGCATACCCTGTTTTACCAACAGGCAAAAGCCGGTCTTGCGTCCATTGCTGGATCATCGCTACCGGAGGAATAGGTAAATCATTTTCAATATGAGGGGGTTTGGAAGAAGATTGATATTGTTTGATAACGTCAATGCGCGCCACATTCAAGCGTAGGGGTTTATGTACAAGGTAAGCTAATCCAACGTGTTCCGGCAATTGAGGGGCGGGTGTGCAGGCCACACACACTAAAGCAAAACTAACACATAAAATGAGGCGCATCTCTTCTCTCTCCTTAAGGCAAGTGTCATAACCATAAACTCATAATAATCATTATAGAACCTATGCCTTATTTTCAAGTGTCTTCATATATAGAGTCACAACAAAAAAATATACCAACAACACAAGAAATTAACCTTTTGTTAACTATTTATCTGCTATAATTACAGTAAATAAGAGAATTATCTTTTGTTTTACTGCAAATGGAGGATGCTATGCTTATTAATAACTTTCTAAGGAATGACGATGGGGTTACAGCCATTGAATATGGCCTAATTGCTGCCCTTATTGCCGTTGCCATCATCGTTGGAGTTACAGCTGTAGGAACTAAGTTGAACACGGCATTTACTAATCTCAGCGGAAAAGTTACTGTTGCTTCTTAAAATTAAAAAATGCTCTGTCGTCCGCAGAGGAAGGGTGAAGTTTTTTCACCCTTTCTTCTTTCCTCTGACACACCATACATATATTTAACATATTATTAACTATTTGTATGCTACAATTACAATAAATAAGAGAGTTTTTGTTTCAAATGGAGGATGCTATGCTTATTAACACCTTTCTAAGGAGTGACGATGGAGTTACAGCCATTGAATATGGTTTAATTGCTGCCCTTATTGCCGTTGCCATCATCGCTGGAATTACACTTCTAGGAACTCAATTAAACACCTCATTTACTAACCTTAGCAATAAAGTTACTGTTGCTTCTTAAAATTAAAAAAATACTCTGTCGTCCGCAGAGAAGGGTGGGGTCATTCTCGCCCTTTTCTTCTTTTTCACATCCCTCAAGACAACACCCCTCAAATTTTATCTTTTTTATCCACACAAAAAACTAAGCGTTTTTATAGGAAAAAGAGCTCTTTGGAAAAAAAATCCTAAAAGTTTACCAATTTTTAAGAGGATTTGTTTTCTAATAGAATCAGAAGGCGGATGTTTTAACCGCAAATAACACAAGAGAAAAGGATAATAAGATCATGGCCAGCACACAACATAAACTTGATACTATTCGTCCCCCTCGCGTCCAAATCACCTACGACGTTGAGATCGGTAATGCCATAGAAGCCCACGAGCTTCCTTTTGTCATGGGTATCTTAGCAGACCTTGCCGGAACACCATCAACCCCCCTCCCTTCCTTAAGGGATCGGAAATTTATAGACATTGACCGCGATAATATTAATGACGTCATGGCGTCTTTAAATGCTCAACTGCCTTTACGGGTCCCTAATGTCTTGGGAGGAAGCGCTCCTGATTTAAACGTTCTTCTGTCATTCAAATCATTGGACGACCTCAATCCTCGCAACATCGTGGCACAGGTCGAGCCTCTTACTGATATTTATAAGAAAAGAGAAGCCCTTGCAGACCTCTTATCTAAACTAGACGGAAACGACGCTTTGGACGCAGAGCTTAGAAACATCATCGATAATCCAGATGTTCTAAGCCAGCTACAAAAAGCATTGGCCTCAAAATAAACATAGGGAGTTACAGTCATGGCTGACGATACAAAAAAAACACCATCAAATCTTGGGAAAAAGCCCGCAGATTCATCTTCAACCCCTGCCAAAGGCGGTGGTGGTGGAGGCTCAAACGATGGAGGAGATAAGCTTCTCAACGCCATCATCCAAAAGGGAAGGCTCGCTCGCGATCCTTCACAAGTGGCCAGAGCCAAAGAAATTTTAGCAGAGTTTGTCAACCAAGTGGCGGCTTCTGCTAAGGGAAGCATTGGAAACGATGTTTATTCCTTTATCGTCAGTCGCATTAGTAAATTTGATGCAGCTCTTTCAACCCAAATGGACCAAATTCTTCACCACCCTGACTTTCAAAAATTTGAAGGGTCTTGGAGAGGCCTTGCAAAGCTTGTTATGGGGACACCAACAGGCGAACGGCTCAAACTCAAGCTCTGGGTGATTAGCAAGGAAGACCTGTTGTTCGATCTTGAATCAGCCGTCGAATTTGACCAAAGCTCTCTTTTCAAGAAGGTTTATGAAGAACAATACGGCACCTATGGGGGCATTCCTTTTTCTTGCCTTGTGGGAGACTATGAATTTGGGCGTGATCCTCAGGACGTAGAACTCGCAATGTTGATCTCAAATGTTGCGGCCTGCGCCCACACGCCCTTCATCACCTCAGCGGCTCCGGGCTTATTTAACTTCGATAGCTTTACGGAAATGAGTGCCCCTCGAGATCTCTCAAAAGTTTTTGATGGAACAGATGCCATTAAATGGCGGAGCTTCCGGGAAACGGATGATTCCCGTTACGTTGTTTTCACGCTCCCCCATGTGTTAATGCGCCTTCCTTACGGTGTGGCAACGACTCCAACCCATGGCTTTGATTACGAAGAATCCGTGGATGGCACAGACAATTCCAAGTTTTGTTGGGGAAGTGCCGCCTACGCCCTGTCCCAAAACATCACGAACGCCTTTGCTCTTTATGGGTGGACAGCCGCTATCCGCGGCGTTGAGGGAGGAGGACTTGTTTCTGATCTGCCTGCGTACACCTTCAAAACAAGCGACGGAGATTTAGCCGTCAAATGCCCCACCGAGGTTGCCATTACAGATCGGCGCGAAAAAGAGCTGAGTGATCTTGGGTTCATGTCCTTGTGTTATTGCAAAAACACAGATTATGCGGCTTTCTTTAGTGCCCAAACAGCCCAGTTGCCAAAGCTTTATGATGACAATTCCGCAAACGCGAACTCACGGATTTCAGCGCGCCTTCCTTACATGCTGAATGCCTCCCGCTTTGCCCATTATATCAAAGCCATCATGCGCGATAAAATTGGCTCCTTCATGTCCCGTCAAGAGGTCTCACTCTACCTCAATTCCTGGGTTGCGCAGTACATTCTCTTGTCAGACGTGGCGCCTGAAAGCGTTAAAGCCTCATTCCCCTTACGGGAAGCCCGTGTCGATGTTTCAGAGGTCCCTGGAAGCCCAGGAAGCTACACAGCCGTCATTTTCTTACGTCCCTTCTTCCAATTGGAAGAATTAAAAGCTTCCATACGGTTAGTCGCAACCTTACCACGTCCTGGGGTGGTAGTATAAAAAGATGAACACATAACAAGAGGAACAGAAAATGAAAGTAGACGTACAACCACGACCAACGATCAATAGCTCTAACATTTATATAGATCTTAATAAGCAAGGAGACGGAACCCTCACGGGAAGTGACGTAGATCAAAAGCTTGTTTCCGCAAAGGTGGAACGCGTCATTGCCTATGCTGACGGATTTCGTCGCAAAATCAACCCTGCTTCTGAAAGCAGCCTCCTTTCCGCCGGAGAAATTGATGCAAACCCCGTTAAAGTGCAGGTTTTAAGAACGAAGATTTCCACCGTTGTACAAAATTATTTCTTGGCAGCAACAAGCATTGACAATATCACAATATTTGTTGTAGACATTATAAATGGAAAATATACGGTAACAGAAGAAATAGTTTATAAGAGTTGCTATATTACATCCTTTGACACGGACGTTAATACGAGAGACGGGGAGGATTTATCCTTAATTGCTTTCACGTTTCGCTTCAATGAACGACAGAACACTCTCTTTTTCTTTGACCAAACGGGCAAGCCTATTGGCCAAAACGTTTCCCTCGTCAAGTTCGCAGAAGGAACCCTCGCTCCTTCCGGTGGTGGTTGATAAGGTGCTTTCTCACATACAAAAGGTGGCCCTTTTAGAGGCCGCCTTTTTTGTTTAATCTCTGATGAAAAAAGTGGTATAGTTATGGAAGATAAAGGGAGGTGCTTGTTGTTCTCTCCTTGTCCTCACCAAGGATTCAGACCATGCAACGCAACAAAATACACCGCGGCACACTTCCCCCCCTCTTTGACCGCATCATCGATGACAAAATGGAGGCAGACCTTGGGGGGCAACTTTTAACTGCAGAGGACCTTAAAAACTCTATTGTGAACGAGATTTCTCTCATCCTCAACACCCGGTGCACGGTCCGAAAAGTTATTTACGAAGACCACATTGAATCCATTCCCTTCTTTGGTTTGCCTGATTTCTTTGGCCTAGGGGATTTCAGCTATTTTGATGGGAGCTCTTCTCAAGAATGGCCGAGCATCGCCCGCTTCGTTGAGACCGCCATCCAAGCGGCTGAGCCTCGCCTTGAAAACGTATCCGTAACCGTTGAGGGCTATGATTCTATCAACCAAATTCTTTCCACAACTGTGTCTGCGTCTGTCAAAAAGAGTCATTTGTTGAAAGACATTCACTTCTCCTTACCTCTCTCTCACCAACCGTCCTCGTCCCCTCACCGCTCCGCAGCGTAAAGTACTTATACCAACAAATAATCCATCCAAATGGCCAATCAAAAAAGTTGATTCTGTAGAAAATATAGTATAAACTATAAATATAAAATGGCAAAATTCTGCAGAGCGCTTTCTATGTCCGGTGAAGGGAGTCAGTCCCTGACGATGCTCAAGGCATTGCCACCTGATCTCCGCTCCACCGGGGTAGGTTTACCATAAAAGCAAAGGCAACAAAGAGCATGTTTCTTTAGAAAATATCCTCTTGATCACGCTTTGTCCTCTGCTGTTTATGGCGCTCAGCTTGAGCTTCTTGTTCTTCTATTAACAGACGGTGGGCCACAGTGAGCTGCTGCAAGGCCTCTCGTGTGAACTCGAACTCGAGCCACGCTTGAGAGAAGCGGCGGGCTGTTGTGTTGAACCGATCTGTTACCTGTTGATAAAAATGCTCGAATTGAGCTATCTTGCTGGTAGCCATTATGGCGTCCTCCTTGTCGTTATGATGGTTAGCGGTGGGTAAGTGCCGATACATTTACTCGCCGCGCCCTCTCACCATGAGAGAACTATTTTAGTTTAATCGCTTTTTTCTAAAAAGCAATCAAAAATTTTAGGGGGTGCAATTTTTTTTATCGACCCCCTTCGGGGTGGGTTTTTGTATGGGATCAGCTGGGTTTTGATGGGTTTATGGGATTAATTACTCTCCCCCTTTGGGGCTAAAGTGATCAGGATATTTATTGGGAACACGGGCCCAGGTATCCGCTTCTGGTAAGGGATCTTTTTTAACCGTGATGTTGGGCCAAAGGGCCGCAAATTCTCCGTTTATTTCCACCCATTTTTCCATGCCTGGCGCTGTGCCTGGGCTGATGGCTTCAAGGGGGCATTCGGGTTGGCACACGCCGCAATCAATGCATTCTTCCGGGTTAATGACCAGCATGGTCTCCCCCTCATAAAAGCAATCCACGGGACAGACTTCTACACAGTCCGTGTATTTACATTTAATACATGCGTCCGTTACGACATGGGTCATTGAAAGTCCTTCCCTAACTCAACAGCAAACTATCATCATCCAGCTCTAGGCCGCTGGCCTGATGGAAAAGGTCCAAAAGATCAGCCATTGTAAGGCCCGCACGCGCAGGGCCCTGCACATCAAACACCACACGCCCTTCATGGAGCATTAAGGTGCGATTTCCAAGCTCAAGCGCTTGGTGCATACTGTGAGTTACCATCAAAGCTGTCAAGTGATTTTCAGCCACAATCTCACGGGTAAGTTCAACAATAAAGGCCGCCGTTTTAGGGTCTAATGCTGCCGTATGCTCATCAAGAGCGATGATCTTCATGGGCTGCAAAACAGCCATGATCAGGCTAACCGCTTGCCGTTGCCCCCCTGACAAAAGTCCAATGGGGGATTGCAGGCGATCCTCCAACCCAAGCTTTAACCGGCTGAGCTGGGCGCGAAAAATCTCGCGATGTTCCTTATTGGAGGCAAGCCTTAAGGTTCGTGTTTTTCCCCGACTCATGGCAAGAGCAAGGTTTTCCTCAATGGTCAAATTGGCGCATGTCCCTGCCATCGGGTCTTGAAACACCCGTGCCACATAAGGAGCCCGCTTCCAAGATGGCAGGGAGGTCATGTCTTGATCGTCAATTAAAATCTTTCCTTTATCGGGAAAGGTATCCCCACAAAGGGCATTTAACAGGGTCGATTTTCCCGCGCCATTTCCCCCAATCACGCACACAAAATCACCCTTGTTGATCTCTAACGTCACCCCGCGCAGTGCCTTTTTTTCCATGGCCGTGCCCCGATTAAAGGTCACATGTAAGTCGTCAAGGCGAATCATGAGAAACTCCGTGAGGCTTTAAAATCAAGAATCTTTGCTCTCAATTTTGGAGTGATCATCGCAATGCCCACAAGAATAGCAGAAATGAGCTGAAGATCCTGGGCTTGAAGGCCAAGAAAGCTTACATTCAAAGCCATCGCCGTCACAAGCCGGTAAAAAATGGACCCAACCACACACGAGATAAGGGCCGTCAGGATGATTTTGGGGTTAAAAAACGCTTCCCCCACAATCACAGCCGCAAGCCCTACAACAATCGTCCCCGCTCCCAGGCCCACATCCGCCAACCCGTAACATTGCGCCCAAACAGCCCCTGTAAGGGCAACAAGACCATTGCTCAGCGCAAGGCCGAAAAGAATTTGCTTGTTCACCGCAATTCCTTGTGCTTTGGCCATGCGAATATTAGCCCCTGTGGCGCGCATCGCCAGCCCCTTTTCCGAGCTTAAAAAGCGATAGAGCAGAACCAAAGCAATCCCCGTCACAAGGAGCATCGCCGCTGGTTTGGTGTAAAGTTCTGGATAGGGCAACGCTTCAATGGGAGAGAAAATAGTATTCTCCCCTAACAGGGGGATATTGGGCCTCCCCATGATACGCAAATTGATGGAATAAAGAGCTGTCATTGTTAAAATACTTGCCAGCAAGTGAAGGATGTTCCAGCGCACACTTATCCACGCTGTGGTAAATCCAGCGGCCATCCCTGCCAAAATGGCAACCCCCGTTGCAAACCATGGGTTAGTGCCGGAAACAATAAGAACAGCGCACACACCGGCTCCCAAAGAAAAACTGCCATCAACGGTGAGATCTGGAAAATCCAGAATCCGAAAAGACAACAAAACTCCCATGGCCACTAAGCCATACACAAGCCCTAGTTCGATTCCACCCATAAATTGAACCAAATTCATGCAAAATACTCCTCTTGTGACTCCAGGACTATACCCAGAGTTCCCTTAATGATTCCTTAATAAAAATGAGCGTGGCGTTGAACCGCGTCAGGAAGGGTGATTTTTAACTTCTCAACAACGGACCGGTTGATAAATATATCGATTACCTCCGGAGATGCAACGGCAATTTCAGCCGGGTCTTTCCCTTTCAAAATCTCTGCCACCATGTCTCCGGTCTTTATCCCGACTTGGCGGTAACTATAGCCCACACACGCAAGGGCGCCCGCTTTAACAGATTCACTGTCTGCTGAGAAAAGGGGAAGGTTATGCTTCACAGCGATTGTCGCAAGGGTTTTCATGGCGGACACCAACATGTTATCCAAAGGCACATACACGACATCTACCTTTCCCACCAACTGCAAAATAGCTGCTTGAACATCAGCTGACTTCACAGGGGTCACTTCCACAAGCGTAAAACCCTGCGCTTTGGCTTCTGCACGAATTGTCTTAAGAGAGGCCACAGACCCGTTGTCCCCTGGATTATAGAGGACCCCCACTGTTTGCGTCTTGGGCAGCAGGGTTTTAATAAAGGCAAACTGTTCCTTAATAGGGGGAACATCCATCACACCCGTTACTTTCCCCTTGTGATCTTTCAAGGATGAGACAAGGCCTGCTGCAAGTGGATCAGTTACCGCACTGAAAACAATAGGCGTATTATCTTTACCCACAGCCTTTACAATGGCTTGGGCAGATGGCGTTGTAATCGCTACAATCGCATTTGGCTTCAGGCCTGCAAATTTGCGAGCAATTTGTGCTGCTGTTGCCGCATTTCCCTGGGCATTATCGAAAAAAATGGTAAGATTTTTTCCGTCCTGATACCCGCGTTTGACCAGTTCTTCCACAAGGCCTTCGCGGACAGCATCCGCCGCCACGTGCTCAACAAACTGGGTGATTGCGATCGATTGGTGAGGAACGTCTGCGCAACACTGATGAATCAGGGAAAGAGAGAGAAGAAGGGAGGTAAGAGTGCTTTTTATAAGGCTCGCGGTTGACATGGTAAGGTCCTATTCGTAAAGGGAATCAAAAGAGTACGTATTCTTGAGTTACCGCTTCTAAATCGAAAGAAGGACATGACCAGCTCCATTTGAATTAATGTTAATCCTTTATTGAAACATATCTTTGACGGATAAGTCAATGGGTTGGTTACACGATGCAACAGCCCCCTTGCATTCTGTTTCCATCTCTATTAATAACAGAGGGCACTCTTTGCCGGCAATGCCGGCTTGTGATCGGCATTGGGCCTATCATGATTAGCCATAAGGAGTTACAAGATGGCATTTTACGAGACCGTCTTCATTGCGCGCCAAGACCTTTCAGCTGCCCAAGTTGAAGCTTTAGCTGCGAATTTGACAGACATTATTACCCAAGGCCAAGGGGAAGTGGCCAAAACTGAATTTTGTGGATTAAGAACATTAGCGTATAGCATCAAAAAAAATCGCAAAGGACATTATGTTCTTTTTAATCTTGATGCCCCTGTCGCTGCTGTTAAGGAAATGGAGCGTCAAATGGGCCTCAATGAGGATGTTTTGCGCTTTTTAACCCTTAAGCTTGATAAGCTAGACTCAAATCCCTCCCCCTTAATGCAAAGCAAGCAAAGTCGCGACCGTCGATATGAATCTTTCGAAGGCGGTGATAGGTTTGGATCTCATGACACAGAGAAATCCGTAGATGTAGATATGGATGTAAGTATAGACGTAGAGATAGACGTAGAAGGAGAAAAAGAATGAGTGAAGCGCCACCAGCCCACAAGCCTTTTTTCCGTCGCCGTAAAACTTGTCCCTTTTCAGGGCCAGATGCAATTCAGATTGACTACAAGGACGTCAAGCTTTTGCAAAAATTTACAACGGAAAGAGGAAAAATTACCCCCAGCCGGATCACAGCCGTTTCTCACAAGAAGCAGCGTGAGCTTGCCCATGCCATCAAGCGTGCCCGCTTTTTGGCCCTCATGCCTTACGTGTTAGATTAAATATAAAACAAGTATCCCCCGCTTCTTCGGCATAGCTTGAGGTGCGGGGGCGATAATCAGAAGCAGGGTATTTCTTCTCATGAACAATCCAACGCCCCTTGTCCTTATTCTCCTGGGAAGCTTTTTAAGCACTCTCTTGGCTGTTTCATCTCTGCTTTCCCTTCCTGGGATTGCATTGTTTTCCTATCTGGCTTCTTGTCCCTTGTTTCTTGTAGGTCTTGGACTAGGCTTAAGACCTCTTTGTGGGGCAGGTGCCATCGCAACACTTTTGGTGTTCTTTCTAGGAGGGCCCTTAGTGGCAGGGGAATTTTTCCTCTTCTCCGTCTTTGGTCCTGCTGTTTTAGTGAGCCGCGCTCTTTTGAATCGCACAAAATCTTCAGGCGAGATGAGTTGGTATCCCTCATCCTACCTGTTAAGAGACTTTACCTGTGCTATGGGCGTTGTCATGCTGTTAGCCTTAGGGGCATACATCTATTTAACGCAAGGGGGAGACCCTCACGCCCTTGTGAAAACCCTGCTACAAAGCCTGGATCCACAAGGCCAGATAAAAGAAGCAGAGACCCTCTTGGTTAAAATTTTCCCTTTCCTTCCTGGCTTTTTCGCCTTTTCTTGGGGAATTATGATCCTAATCAATGCGGCCCTTGCCCAAGGGCTTTTGGTGCGCTTCAATCAAAATATACGCCCCTCTCCGTCTCTTAAAAACCTTGCAGTTCCGAGAAGCTTTTTGATCGCTTTTGCTCTCTTTTTTCTTCTTTCCTTTGTTGGGGTTGGGTACTTAGAGCTTCTTGGGAAGAATGGCACTTTTGTCTTAGCCTTTCCCTTTTTTCTTATAGGTCTTGGGCTTATTCATCGCTGGCTTCACAAAACATCTTATGCCTTGGTGGGTCTTACCCTCTTTTATTTCTTATTGGGACTCTTTCTCTGGCCGATCGTGTTTGTGATTTTATTAGGAATTTTAAAGCCATGGATTGAAAAGTCCACATAAAGTTGTTAGAGATAGGGAAATCTGATGAAATTGAGGAGCCAGTCGTATGCAAGTCATTCTGTTACAGCGCGTTGAAAAGCTAGGAAAGCTAGGGGAAATTGTGAATGTTCGCCCCGGGTATGCCAGAAACTTTCTTCTTCCTAAAAAAGTGGCCTTGCGCGCCACAAAAGAAAATATGGTTCATTTTGAAAAGGAAAAAGCAATCCTTGAAAAATTAAACCTGCAACACAAAGAAGAAGCAGAAACCTTGGCCACGCGCCTGGAAGGATCTATGGTCGCTCTTATTCGCCAAGCCAGCGAAGGGGGACAACTGTATGGATCAGTGAGCGCACGTGATATTGCAGAGGCGCTCAAGCAAGAGCATGTGACAAAAAACCATATAAAAATTGAGACCCCTATCAAAACAATCGGGATTCACGCCGTGCGTGTTCAATTGCATCCCGAAGTTTCCATTACAGTCGGGGTTAATGTGGCGATGTCCGATGATGAAGCCAAAGCACAAGCAAAAGCTGTGGAGCGGAAAGCAGACGTGAGCGAAGAAGTTTCTGAATAACTTTTGCCTGCATTCCTCTCCTCCTCGGCTTTTGATAATGAAACCATTTGAGAGATGATTGCCGACCCATGACCACTGCCCTAAGCCCTCAGCTTGAATCTTTTCCGTCCCTTGGAGAGCAGCCCCCATCCCTTGACAGGTTGCCTCCCCATAGCCTTGAAGCAGAGCAAGCCCTTTTAGGAGCCCTTCTTCATAACAATCTTACCTTTGAGCGCGTCTCTGAATTTCTTCGCCCCGAGCATTTTTCTGACCCTGCACATGTGCGTATTTATGAAGCCATTAGCAACCTGATTAACCGGGGACATATCGCCGATCCCATTACCTTAAAAGAATACTTTGATCGGGATGATGCCTTGGCAGATGTGGGTGGGGGACACTATCTCGCCCAATTGGCAGGGTCTGTCATTTCCATCATCAATACGCAAGATTATGGACAAAAGATCTATGATTTCTACCTCAGGCGACAGCTGATTGATGTGGGGGAAGGGATTGTTAATGAAGCCCACACCTATGATCTTGACGTGTCTGCCGTTAACCAAATTGAATTTGCTGAAAAAAAGCTCTTTGACCTTGCCACCGTTGGGCAACAAGAGCGGGGGCTTCAAACGTTTTCCTTGTCCCTCAAGCAAGCCCTCACCAGTGCAGAGGTAGCCTACAAACGAGACAGTCATGTTGTGGGCGTGACAACAGGCTTTAAAAAGATGGATGAAAGTTTAGGGGGGTTCCATCCTTCCGATCTTATTATTCTTGCCGGACGCCCCTCTATGGGAAAAACGGCCCTGGCCACCAACCTTGCCTTTAATGCGGCACGGGCCTCTTTGGAAAAAAAAGAAGGGGCACCTGTGGCCTTTTTCTCCCTTGAAATGTCTTCTGAACAATTGGCCAACCGTATTTTAGGACAAGAATCAGGCCTATCTTCAGATCTTATCCGACGTGGGGATATTGGAAAATCAGATTTTCCGCGCCTTGTGGAAGTCTCTAACAGGTTAAATTCTTTGCCTTTTTTTATTGATGATACGCCTGCTCTTTCCGTGCCAGCTATTAGAACCCGCGCCCGACGCTTAAAGCGCCAAGAAGGGCTCGGCATGATTGTGATTGATTACCTTCAACTGCTGGGAAACACGGGAAGAAAAGCGGCGGAAAATCGGGTCTTAGAATTGTCAGAAATCACCCGTGGCCTGAAGGCCTTGGCGAAAGAGTTGAATGTGCCTGTGCTCGCCCTCTCCCAGCTATCGCGTGCTGTTGAGCAACGGGATGACAAGCGCCCCCAATTATCTGATCTCAGAGAGTCCGGATCCATCGAGCAAGATGCCGACGTTGTCATGTTCATTTATCGTGAAGAATATTACCTTGCGCGCAAAAAACCGATAGGCCATGAGGATAAGATTGCGGAATGGGAAAAATCCCTGCAAACCGTTGCAAATATTGCAGAAGTGCTCATCGCAAAACAACGACATGGCCCTATCAGCACGGTCCAGCTACATTTTGAAGGAAGGCTGACAAAATTCTCTGATCTTGCGACTCCGGCCTATCTTCCCGCGCACCATGGGTAAGATCACCTTTCCGCGCCAACCTGCTGTTCCGCTCCTTCTTGTCACAGACTTGGATGCCCTTGCACATAATTATCGTGTCATGTGTTCTTCTGTGAAACAAGGGACCTTTTGTGCAGCCGTTCTGAAGGCTAACGCCTATGGAATGGGAATGAAAGAAGCGGCCTCCCTTTTGTATCGTGAAGGGTGTCGCCATTTCTTTGTGGCCCATACCTCAGAAGCGATTGAACTTAAAGGCTTTGTAGGCTCCGATAGCTTTATTTATGTTCTAACCGGTCTGCGGTCAGGGGATGAAGACATCTATGCCCTTTACAATTTAATCCCCGTTCTGAGTGATCTGAGCCAACTTCACGCGTGGAATGCTTATTCTCATAGCAAGCAAGCCTGTCTTAAGGCGGTCCTCCATTTTGATACAGGCATGACGCGAACAGGCCTCACACCCTATGAAATTAAAAATTTAGAGCTCTCAGCCCTGTCTCACATTGAAATCGTTTGTGTGATGAGCCACTTGGCGTGTGCTTACCAGCCTACCCATCCTATGAACGAGGCCCAGCGGCTTGCCTTTGATGAATTGCGGGGACACTTCCCCTTTGCCCTCGGCAGCCTTGCCAATAGCGGGGGGCTTTGTTTGGGGAGTGCCTATCATTATGAGATGGTGCGCCTTGGTGCGTCTTTGGGCGGCTGTCGTACCGCTATTCCTGTCGGGAACTATGCCCTCAAGCCCGTTCTGAAAGCGTATGCTCAAATCTTACAAATTAATGAGATCCCGCGGGGTGAATCTGTTGGATATGACGCCACCTTTGTTGCCGCCCGCCCGTCTCGCATTGCCACCTTAGGGGTGGGCTATGCCGATGGCTATCCTCGAAACCTTAGCAATCAGGGGGAAGTTTATTGCGAAGGACACAGGCTTCCTATCGTAGGTCGAGTCTCTATGGATATGCTCACCATCGATATCACAGACGTCCCTGAGGGCAAGATTCATCCGGGCGACTGGGTGGAGCTCTTTGGAGATACCCTCTTAGCCCATGAGGTTGCAACCATGGCAGGATCGATCTCGAATGAGCTTTTCACCCTCCTCGGCCCGCGCTTTGAGCGGATGTATGTGGGTGTGCAGGCGCTAAGAGAAGTGGCTTAAGACACCATCCCTTTCAGAAGATCCCATAATGGCCATTTCGTCCAAAATTCTTGCTTTTTTCAGAAGAACGGATGATAATAAATCTAGAATGACCATGGACTAAGTATGCAAAAAATAGACCCCAGAGTTGATATTGCCTTCAAAAAAATCTTCGGTGTTGAAGAAAACAAGGATTTGTTGATCTCTCTGATTAACTCGATTGTTTCTGAGGAAGACCAAGTGACTGACATCACGCTCTTGAATCCTTATAATCACAAGAGTTTTCAGCAAGATAAGCTCTCCATCCTGGATATCAAGGCCACAGGGGCTGATGGCAAGCGCTTCAACATCGAAATCCAGATTACGGATGAGGATGACTACGACAAGCGCGCCCTTTACTATTGGGCAAAGCTTTATACAGAACAGCTGAAAGCTGCAGAAAGCTACGGATCCTTGTCAAAAGCCATTGGCATTCATATCCTCAATCTTCTTTCAATTCCGGAAAGTAAATCGTACCATAATGTGTTTCATGTGACGGAAAAGGACACAGGACTCCCCTATTTCAAGGATCTTGAGCTCCACACCATTGAGCTTAAAAAGTTTGTCGGCGACACCCGAGGAACCCTAGAAGATTTTGTGAAAAAAGCGAAGAATTCCCTCGATATGTGGAGCACCTTTCTTACTCGTCATGACCTGCTTAACAAAGACAACCTTCCCTCAAGCATGAACACGCCTGCCCTTAAGAAAGCCTTGGACGTGCTGGAGGTAATGAATTTCAAAGACGAAGAGCGCATGGCCTATGATGACCACCTCAAATGGCTTATGATCGAAGAAAATACCGTCAAAAAATATGAGGCCAAAGGCCTAGAAAAGGGCATTGTTATAGGAAAAGCTGAAGGGTTTGTAGAAGGCAAAAAAGAGCGCGATAGAGAGATAGTTATAGCAATGGATGCTCAGGGAATAGCCTTAGAGACCATCTCTTCTGTCACGGGGCTTTCTAGTGAAGACATCAAAAAAATCTTGGCAGAATCAGAAGACGTGTCGTACGCCGTTCTTAATTAGAAATTTTGGAGAAACCGCGCCTCCTCTTATAGGTCAGTTTCTTCCTCGTGGGGTGTCTCTTCCTTATCTTCTTCGCACGCTTCGATGCGGTAATCACCGCGGAACCAGCGAGCCAGATCAAGGTCCGCACATCTTTTGGAACAAAAAGGACGAAAGTCAAAGACGGTTGGTTTTTTGCAAAGAGGGCACGCTTGTGTCATATATTATGTTCTCCGAAAGCCAATCCCTTTAAGGAGACAGTCGGTCTCATAAAGGGGAAGCCCCACAACGTTTGTATAAGAGCCCGATATAAATTTTACAAATTTTGAAGCTTTGCCTTGAATGGCGTAAGCGCCCGCTTTGCCTTCCCATTCTTTTGAAGACACATAGTCTTCAAGCTCATCCGAGGTGAGTCTTTTAAATGATAGGCGGGTTAGGACCACGCGACAGGCTTCTTTTCCTGCCGGAGAAAGGGCACAGACACCCGTATACACGCGATGACGTCTGCCTGAAAGGCGCCCAAGAATAAGGGCTGCTTCCTTCGAATCTTGAGCTTTAAGAACAATCTTGCGTCCTGCCTCAACGATTGTATCTGCCGCTAAAATATACGCATCAGGAGCTTGAGAATGAACAGCGCGCGCTTTCAGCACAGCGATACGTTTTACATACTCTCGAGGGTTCTCTCCTTTTAAAGGTGTTTCGTCTACTTGTGGACTAATGATTCGATCCGGAGTGAGATCGATTGAGGCCAAGAGCTCGTGACGACGAGGAGAAGAAGAGGCAAGGACAAGTTGCATTGCTATTTATGGCGGAACGTAATCCGTCCTTTAGAAAGATCATAAGGGGTCATTTCGATGGTTACTTTGTCTCCCGCAAGAACGCGGATACGATTTTTACGCATGCGCCCCGAGGTGTGCGCTAAAACCATGTGGCCATTTTCAAGTTGAACACGAAACGTTGCATTGGGAAGCAATTCCATAATGGTTCCATTAAATTCAATAAGGTCTTCTTTAGACAAGTCGTTCTCCAGTTAATAACGTTCTGTACTCATAGCACACATCAATAAGGTGCCTTCACGTTATTTGAATATAGCATAAATTTTAAACCAACAATAGCCGTTTGTTAAACTTTCCCTTGCCATATTTGGTAATCTTATGAATCAAATTCTTATAAAGAGCAATAAATATAAATCATAAAATAATCAAGAGTGCGTTTTCCAAAGAAATACACTCTTAATTATTTTATCTCTTCTAGAAAATGACCGTAAGAATGCGTGCTTCTCGACCACGCTCTGAGCTCGAAACCTTTAGCTTTACGCGAATTCCTGGTTCAAGAGACTCATATCCTGCAGCGCGCAGAACAGAAGCATGCAAGAAAATGTCTCTTCCCCCATCGTCTGGGTAAACAAATCCGAACCCTTTGAGAGGATTAAACCATTTGACCTCTCCCTCAACTTCTTCCAGGCTTTCTGGATCAAAGGCAGGAGACCGCGGACCCAAGAAGGTAGGTGAAAAACGAGGCTCTCTAAGAGAAAATTTAACTTCTAAAACACGAAGAACTTGGCGACCACGGACGCCAGGACCTACATCGCAAACAATTTGGTCCTCTTCTTCCACGCGCCGACAGCCCGCTGCGTCTAAGACGGAAAAATGCATAAAGATGTCCCCTGAGTCATCCTCTGGGACTAAAAACCCATACCCTTTTTCAGGATTGTACCACTTTACTTTTGCTTCGATACGCTCAACTTCATTTTCATAGTTTTCGTTTGTAACAGATTTCTCAATCATATCCTTAATATTCCTTGCTCGATTACCGTAATTTTTTGTTTTTCATACTTTTTTATTCTAAGAAATAAAGAAATTAAAGGGCGCTTTCTATAACACTATGACATCGTTTCCTTCTGAATGGGCGAATTATACCATATTTTTGTCGTTAGCCAATGGTTTTGTTCGCTTATTATCTGCAACATAAGTTTATTTTTTTGTCACATCGTATCTTACGTAAAAAAGTCTTAACAAAACGTAAAAAATTGCTGTTCCAATCCGTCATTTATGCTACTCTTATAGAGCTCTTAACCTTTTTTTGTGTTTAAGACAAGGAGGATCCTTCATGACAGTCACAGACATTGTAAAAGAAGCCATTCTGAAACTTGAATCTTTATGCGAATCTTATGAAAAAGAGTCTCGTGTAGAACTCGAAGACCTTGACGATACGGTCACCCACCTGAGTCACGAAGTCCAAGCCATTGATCTGGCCTCTGACCAAACTTTAAAGAAAGATTTGGGGGTTTTGCAAAATACGCTTGTGAAGCTTTCCTCGGTGCTGAATGTGCAGCAAGAAACCCTCGCACGCCAAGTTCAAGAAATTCACCTTCATCAACGGGCGCTTCAAGCTTATGCCCATGTGGCCAATAACAACCTTGTCTCTATGATGTAGAAGATAAGGATAGTCATGACAAAACCCCTTCCCCAAGGCCGGATCACCCAAATCATTGGGGCTGTGATCGATGTGCAATTTGACGAGGAACTCCCCGAAATTCTGACGGCGCTTGAAACGGAAAATCAAGGGCGCCGTCTTGTTTTAGAGGTGGCCCAACATCTTGGCGAACAAACGGTTCGCACTATTGCCATGGACGCCACAGAAGGCCTTGTGCGCGGCCAAACGGTTTTTAATACAGGAAAGCCTATTTGCGTCCCTGTAGGGCCCGGAACGTTAGGGCGGATTATGAATGTGGTGGGCGACCCCATCGATGAGCTTGGCCCCATTAATGCAGTAGAATACCTCCCCATTCACCGAGACGCCCCCAAATTTACCGATCAATCCACAGAAACGGAGGTTCTGGTCACGGGGATTAAGGTCGTCGATCTTCTCGCGCCCTATTCACGGGGGGGGAAAGTCGGCCTTTTTGGGGGAGCGGGTGTGGGCAAAACCGTCATCATTATGGAACTTATTAACAACATTGCAAAAGCCCATGGCGGTTATTCCGTCTTTGCAGGTGTGGGGGAGCGAACCCGTGAAGGAAATGACCTCTACCATGAAATGATTGAATCAGGGGTTATTGACCTGGAAAAAGGAAATTCTAAGGCAGCCCTTGTCTATGGGCAAATGAATGAGCCGCCAGGGGCCCGCTTTCGCGTGGCTCTCTCTGGCCTTACGGTTGCGGAATATTTCCGCGATCAAGAAGGGCAAGATGTGCTTTTCTTCGTGGATAATATCTTTCGCTTCACACAAGCGGGGGCAGAGGTGTCCGCCCTTTTGGGCCGTATTCCGTCTGCTGTGGGCTATCAGCCTACCCTTTCTACGGAAATGGGGGAATTGCAAGAACGCATTACCTCCACCACAAAAGGCTCTATCACAAGCGTACAGGCGATTTATGTGCCTGCCGATGACTTGACCGATCCTGCGCCTGCAACAGCCTTTTCTCACCTGGATGCCACCACCGTTTTAAGCCGTCAAATTGCTGAACTGGGAATTTATCCAGCCGTGGATCCCCTCGACTCTACCTCTCGCATTTTAGATCCTCGCATTGTGGGAGAAGAGCATTACGCGGTGGCTCGAAATGTTCAAAGAATCCTTCAAACCTATAAATCTTTGCAAGACATCATTGCGATTCTCGGCATGGATGAGCTTTCTGAGGAAGACAAAATAACCGTGGCGCGTGCGCGTAAAATTCACCGGTTTTTATCCCAACCTTTCCACGTGGCAGAGGTATTCACAGGAACCCCTGGTGTTTTCGTGCCTCTAGAAGAAACAATTGTGGGGTTTAAAGGCATTGCGGACGGCCTCTATGACCACCTACCTGAGATGGCCTTTTATATGGTGGGAACCATTGAAGAAGCGGTTGAAAAGGCGCAACGCCTTGCCTTAGAGGCCGCTTAAACCATGGCAGCCCTTCAATTTAGTTTGGTGTCTCCTGAAAAAGTGTTGTTTGATCAACCAGTTAGCATGGTGGTTGTTCCCGGTTCAGAGGGAGACATTGGTGTTTTACCAGGACACGCCCCCCTTCTGACTCTCCTTCGCCCAGGCGTCGTCACCGTTTTTGAAGAAGGGAAAAGGGCTCTGAAAATCTTTGTAAACGGCGGATTCTCTGAGGTCACTCCAGATAAATGTGTGGCTCTTGTTACTGAGGGAACGCCCCTTGAAGCGCTTGACAAACGGGCTCTAGAAATTGAGATCAAGAATCTTCTTGAGGATATGGCCGCAAGTCAAACAGAGGAAGAACGCCGAAAGGCCGATCAAAACCTAAGCATTGCGACAGCCAAGATGATGGAAATTTTATCCACCGTAAGGTAGGGGTGTCCCCATGGCAAACGCGCTGCAGCCTTAGGGAGCTCAGTGAGTTAGAACACTCAGCTTTAGTCATTGTTATCCAAATGTTGTCATCCCCTTTGTTTGTCATCCTCGGTCTAGAAAAGGCTTGTTTTTCGAAGAAAAACAATGACTTTTCTTGAACCGAGGATCTTATTCGTTGCGGACAAGATCCTCGGTTCAAGAAGTTCTAAGATTTGCTTTGCAAATCAAGAACTGCTAGCCCGAGGATGACAAAAATGGGAGGGCAAGTATTACTAATAATTAACAATTAAAAAAATATTTCCAAATGGCCAATAAAAAATCTTGATTTTATATAAAATTTGTTGTAAAGTATAAATATAAAATGGGTTTTTTTCCGCCTGAAGAAGAAACAGGATCGCAGCTGAGTAGATCGAATCATCTTCTCCCTAAGAGGTCCAACAAATAAGAAAGGATTTAAAAACATGTCCATCAGATCCCTACAAATCATCGTCTTTTCCACCGCGTTATTGTTTGGATTCAGTGAAATCCAAGCGCAGAATTCAACAGATTGCTCAAAATATATGGAAAGCAATTGCAACCAGCATCGTGGTTGCCTTTGGAGGTCCGATACGAAAGCTGGCTGTGTGGGAGGAACGGGGGTGCCGATTGATTGTGGTGGAACGTTGGGGTTCGCCGATCAGAAAACGTGTGAATCAGTTAAACCCGCACCTGGTAGTTGTCACTGGAGTACGGTTTGTTCGGGCAAGGATCCTAGCTGTTCTTGGAAAGTAGACCAAAATAACTGTGAACAGCAGAAGGGGTGCACATGGGGAGAAAAGCGTTGCGTGGGGTCGTTTTATTGTAGCATGTTGGTGGATAAAACGAATTGCCAAAACCAAACGAAAAACGGCTGCAACTGGCAAGAGAAGGGTGTTGGAACGTGTACTGCTCGCTCGAAGTAAGACAAAAGCTTGCATATACTCAAACGAATTGAAGTCACCTATTGCCGTTTCCACTCTTTGCAGGGATGACAACCGAGAGTAAAGTAAATCTTTACACGATATCTTTGAAGAAATTCAAAGCAGAAATAGATGTATTGCCTTCTCGAAGGTAGTAATGGGGGCGTTTTCCCATAAAAATAAAGCCATGGTTGGTATAAAAAGAGATGGCCGCTTCATTGTCCTCGGCAACTTCAATGAAAAGTTTAGGAATACCTTTGTCTTTTAAAGTTGCAAAAAGAGCTTTTAATAGAGCACTCCCATATCCTTTTTGACGGTATGAGGGGGCCACCACAAGGGTCAAAATTTCGGCCTCACCCAGTATTTCTCGCCACATAAGATAGGCGACAAGAATGTCGTCGTCTTCGATTTTCAGACCAAAGGTGAGGGGGGTGCGAAGAAATTCATGAAACACTGTCCGTTCCCACCCTTTGAAAAAGGACTGCTGATGAAGCTGGGCGGCATTGACGCAATCCAAAGGCGTCAAAGCCGTTATGTTAAGAGTGGCCATCTAAAATTAAACTCTTCCTCTTTTTCTTAAGAACGTGTATCATTAAAATGATCTTTTGAAAAAGGTCTTAATTAACAAAGGAGAATCTCATGCATCGACATCATCATTGCCATTCTATTTTACAACGATCTCAATTAAAACAATTCAACCGAATGAGGAACCCAAAATGTACTTTTCTAACACCCTGATCAAAACTTTTAAACTTATCGCCTGCCTTCTTCTTATCCCCTTTTCTTCCGCACACAGCGCCCCCCTTAAAATTTCCATTCTTCAACTTATTGAGCACCCTACTTTAAATGCAACACGGGAAGGCTTGCTCGAAGAACTTGCAAAACGTGGGTACAAAGACGGAGAAAATCTGGTTCTGGACTTTCAATCCGCCCAAGGAAATCCCTCTTTAGCGGCCCAAATTGCTCAAAAGTTCGCCTCAAACAAACCGGATATGATTGTCGCCATTGCAACCATTGCGGCACAAGCTGCCATGTCTGCAACAAAAGATACGGACATCCCCGTTGTCTTTAGTTCTGTGACAGATCCGCTTTCCGCAAAGTTGGTGACAAACTTGAAAGCGCCCACAGGGAATATCACGGGTGTGTCTAATTTTGTGCCCGTTGAGGACCAGTTTAAGTTCTTTAAACGCCTCCTTCCCTCCTTAAAAAGGTTAGGCATTATTTACAATCCTGGGGAAGCTAACTCCATCGCTCTTAATACCTTGATGGAAAAACACGCCCCTGCGTTTGGATTGACCTTAGTCATGGCGGCGGCTCCAAAAACAACGGATGTCCTTGCCGCTACACAAAGTCTTTGTGGGAAGGTGGATGCGGTTTTTGTTAACAATGATAACACGGCCTTAAGTGTTTTCAAAAATGTGGTGAAAGCGGCTCAAGACTGTGGCATCCCTGCCTTTGTGAGCGATATCGATATCGCAGATCAAGGGGCCCTTGCAGCCCTTGGCCCTGACCAACGAGAGCTGGGACGCCAAACAGCACGGATGGTGGATTTCATTTTAAAAAATCCTAAAGCCCCTCTTCCGGCCGTTGAGTTTCCTGAAAAAATGGAGGAATTTATTAAAAAATAGTTACGGCAACGGGGGGGCAAATTGAGGAAACACGATTTGCCCCTACACTGCCTTTTTAGCTTCTGTTACACTCTTATCCTAATTAAGAGTGTCATCCTGAACTCGTTTCAGGATCTCGGTGCCAATGGGATGCTGAAACAAGTTCAGCATGACAAAATCTGTGAAATGGCCAACCGGAAAATTTGATCCTGCACAAGATCTGTAGTAAAGTATAAATATAAAATGGCAAAAGAATGCAGAGCGTTTGCCATGACTGGCGACGCTGATAAAGAGAATAAGAATGGTAGACACAAAAGCTCAAGTTTTTTTAACGGTCAAAACCCCGGGAAGCACATCTTTTACCCTTACTCATTTTCGGGGGGTTGAGCGCCTGTCTTCTCTTTTTGAGTATACCCTTGTGATGTCAGCTCAGAACCGTGAGGTTGATTTTAAAACACTGATGGGGCAGAGCGCGACTGTGTCGGTGAGTCTGGGATCTGAAAAACGGACCTATAATGGAATTATTGGTCACTTTGAACAAGATGACACGCCCTTTAAAGCCCTAAAGCCTTTTGAAACAATTTATCGCGCAACACTCTATCCTAAGCTTTGGCTGTTAACCCTTTCCGTCCAGTGCCGTATTTTTCAAAACAAATCAACCATAGACATCATTAAAAGTGTTTTGGATGAGCATCAAATCTCACATGACGATCAAGTGAGAACATCTGGCAAGGATAGCCTTGATTTTTGTGTCCAATACGATGAAACGGACTTTGATTTTATCTCTCGCTTGATGGAAAGAGAAGGAATTTTTTACTTCTTTCAACAAACTGATGGTGCACACAAGCTTGTTCTGGCAGATGCCCCGGAAGCCCATGCTTCTTGCCCTCATGCTGCCTCTGCAAGCTTTCATGATAGCGCGGTCATTGATCAGTTTATGCTGAAGATTGGATCGTGCTTTTTAACGCAGCGCTTGGTTCCTAAAAGCAACACATTGAAAAGCTACAATTACCTGACGCCCCAAACGCCTCTGAAGGCTGTTGCAACAGGAACATCTGATGCGGGGGGAGGAGACCTGACACGATATCGCCAAATCTATGATCAAGAAAGCCGTGGCAATGCTCTTGCGAAGGTGCAACTCCAAGCAGAAGAATTGCCTCAAAAAATGGTTGAGGGCGTTTCAACGGTTCCCTTCTTTCTTGCAGGGTATAAATTTACGTTGAAAGAACATCCTCGAGATGATGCGAATCGTGAGTATGTTCTTTATGAAGTAATTCATGAAGCCTATCTGGAGGCACAGACAAAAGGGGAGCACCTTTATAAAAATAGCTACCGCGCTTTTTCCTCAACGATTCCTTTTAGGCCGGCTCAAACCACACAGAAACCACGTATTTTTAGCACCCAAACAGCCAAAGTAACGGGAAAGCCCAATGAGGAAATCTATACGGAGGAATATGGGCGCATTAAGGTCAAATTCCATTGGGATCCATCAGACAAGAAAGATGACACAACCTCTTGCTGGATTCGGGTCGCCACCTTATGGGCGGGACAAGCCTGGGGAACCTTATTTACCCCACGGGTTGGCCAAGAGGTGGTGGTCTCTTTCATTGACGGAGATCCGGACAAACCTTTGGTTGTAGGATGTGTCTATAATGGTGACCACAAACCGCCCTATTTGCCAGATGACAAGACAAAATCAACTCTCAAAAGCCAAACAAGCAAATCCGAAGGGGAAGGAACACCGGGATATAATGAACTTCGATTTGATGACAAAAAAGCGTCTGAAGAGATCTATATCCACGCCCAAAAGAATTTTAAGATTGATGTTCAAAATGATTTAACCACCACCATTGTGGGGGGCAATCGGACCACGACCCTTCAATCTCACGATGAGAAGGGAGAACCCCGCCAAGGACAGCAAAGCAATGATAGTTTAACCTTAAAAAATGGAAACAAATCCTTGCAAATTGACAAGGGAAATTACACCATTACCCTGACAGACGGGAATATCACCATTACCTGCACGGAAGGAAACGTTAATTTTAATGTAACGGGCGGGATATCGTTTAACTGCACAGAGAACTTTACTGTAAAGGCGCAGCAAGCCATCACGTTGACGGCTGGCACGACTATAGGGGCGACTGCAATGGGGGGAAGCTTTTCTGCTAAAGCATCAGAAAGTGCCTCTGTTTCCGCAGGGGGAGCTCTTAACTTAACAGGAGTAGGGGAAACGACTATGAAAGGCGCAACCGTAGACATTACAGGGGCAGGAACAACGATTATGAAAGGCGCAACCGTGGACATTACAGGGGCAGCAAACGTGGCAATTACAGGGGCCCTCATCACTCTCAATGGATAAAGACCTTATGAAGGATCAGCCTGAAGAAAAGATGTCAAACGATGATGACCAAACAAAAAATCCCCCGGCTCCTTTGCCAGGGGAGCGGCGCTTTGTGGGTCAAAAGATTGATGATCAAAGACACGGCGTTTTAGAGAGATATGATGACAATGCAAATCTTGTCTCCCTCCACCCCCTTAAGAAAGGGCTCCTCCATGGAGAGGCGCACCGCTATGATTCCTCCCAACGTCTGAAGGAAAAAATCACCTATCATGAAGGGGAAACCCATGGGCCGGCGGAATTTTACAATGAAGGTGTCCCTGTGCTCTCTACTCATTTTCATGAAGGCAAACAACATGGAGAAACAACCCTTTATGATGAGGGAGGGAATATTCGGGCGCGCATTCAGTATGAAAAAGGCGTCAAACATGGCTCTTCCATTGCCTATGATCTTTTAGGGCGCGTCAAACGCGTCTCTCAGTACCAAAATGGCCTTTTAGAGGGGCCGAGTGCGAGTTATTACCCCAGTGGCGCCCTTCTTGAATCAGGGGTCTATGTGCAAGGAAAACGCCAGGGAGAGTTTATTTTTTATTATGAAAACGGAGGGGTTAAACAAGTTCTTGTCTTTGACAGGGGGCGCCTTGTGCAAAGGCCTCAATTTTATGACCCTCAAGGAAACCCCATGTCTCCGGGGATTGAAAGATGAGTTTTGCGGTTGTTGGGGGAAAATCATTAATCCAGTGTTCTTTTGGGACTCTTCCTACCCCTTTGGTTGTCTTGCCTGATCGAACAGTTGTGGCAGAACTAATGCTGGTGGGGAATATTACAGACATGATTCCCATGGCAAATATTGAGCCTTTTGGATTATGTTGGTCTCCTACTAATCCAGAAGTCATTATCGCAACCGCCATGGCGATGGGCGTCCTAACCCCTATGCCATGTGAGCCTATTACGGTTGCTCCTTGGGTTTCTGAGGCCTTAACCGTGCATGTTGGAGGGATGCCAGCGATTGATTCAACAGCTATTCTCATGTGCATTTGGGAAGGTATCATTCACATTGATGAGCCAGGACAGTTTCAGGTGATGGTTCCATGACGCGATTTGACACGAGACTCAAAAATGGTCTAGGGTCCTTATAAAGACAAACAAAACAACCAAAAAGGTTGGCAAATATGCAGTGGATAAGAACAAAATTTGTGCAGATTTCTTTCCTTTTATGTGTCCAGATGATGGCCGGGATTCCTTGTTTTGCCGCTCATCATAATCTGATTGATGAACATACCTTGCGGCATAGCCTCATGATCCCCATGGATGAGAATCATTCTGTCACTTTAGCGGCAGGGACACCTATTGATAAAATTTCAGGCGAAATTTCACAACAAAGAAAAGGGATGGGATTGCTAGCTGACATTCCCCCTTCCGAGCAAGAAAAGCTTTTTCAAGGTCCTTGGAAGGTGAGTGAACATGTAGAAATTCTAGCCTATCCTTGTACAATACTTCAAGTATATGTAGAGCCTGGTCAGCAGGTGAAAAAAGGAGATCTCTTATATAAGTATGAAGCGATGAAGATGACTGACACCATAAAAGCGCGCAGAGCAGGGACCATCCACACGATCTTTTATAAAAAAGATGATCATGTAAAAAGTGTCTCTCTGCTTATGAGCCTTTCCACCGATTGGCAAGACATTGATCCAAAAGCTCTTGACCGCTTGAAGCCTTTCTTTCCTTGGGCAGCGGCGCCTGTGGTTCCGGTAGCAGATATCCCCGTACCTGTAGCGCCAGCTGATCCAATAGTAATTGAACCAGCAGTAGCTGATTTAGCAGTACATTCAAAAAAGCTGAGCTCTTTCATGGGTATAGACCCTGTCCACGAAAGTAGGGAGCCAGAGACAACCTCCTCCAACTGGATGCCCGCTGTCGGGGGAATAACCACCAAGGATAGGGCACCGTCAGATCCTTTGGCTCCAATTGATCCAACAATAGACGCTCCAGTAGTCCCTATTGCTGTAGATGTTCCAGCGGCGGTCGTTGGTCCGATAGATTCAAATGGATTGAAGCTGCCGTATTCTCAGTTGCCATCCCCGCCCCTTGTCATGCTGAACTCGTTTCAGCATCCCATCGACAACAAGATCCTGAAACAAGTTCAGGATGACAATTGGGAGGAGGACAGTAGGATTTCTTCTACACAACCCTCGGCGCCACTTGTAACTCAGCAAACACCTGGGAAGCTCGCAAAGGCGCAGAATTCCACCGTCGTACACAAAGCCAAGGAAATCCTCCAGAACAACAAGGTGCCTGCTGGAGCTGTGGCTTTAAAGTCATTCCATGAAGGGGTCGAGGCTTACTCAGAGTCATCTTTTTTTATAGGGAGCAAGTGGGTGTTAGCTCTCCTTCTTCTCGGTCAATGTCTGTGTATGCTTAAAGCTGGGGAGATAACAAGATCTTATATGACGGCTCTTCTCGCCACCATCAAACGACGCCGGGCAGCCGATTTCAACTCCTTCTTTGTTGAAAATGAAAGTTTAAGTAATTTCAATTACCCTCCGCAAGAGTATATCAAAATATATGGGGGTCAAAGACGTTAGCTTACGTGGTTCCCTGATAGTTCTCCTGAAGGCGTAGGTAAGTCTTCTTAAGGCAAGGAAAATAGAGCTTAATACGCCTGTAAACTTCATCCGCAAGCTTTTCATCGTACGTACGAGACGTTTGATTACGATCTTTTAACATTTGAAGCCACAGGGCTTCATCATCAATTAAGTGTCCCGCATAAGCTTCTTGGAGGATATCTTTAGGATAGGCAGCTTTTTGGCCGCGAGATTCCAAGATACGCTTAAGAAGCTTCCAAAAAAGCTCAATCACAAACTCAAAGCGTTGAATCGACGCATCCACATTGCCACGATCCTCTTGCATGGGTTTATTCACCATCACTTCAAGAGCATCGAGAGTTTTCCCTGTTTTTTGAAAGGCATCGTTGATGATTTGAGACATTTTAGATCCTTGTATAGAGGGTTATCTCATCTCTAGAATGGCGTTTTTCAAAGGGTTCCACACGCGTTTAATCCTCCGGCGAAAAAAGTTTGCGCAAGAATCCAGGCGCAAGCATGGAAAGAGGATTAACAGACACATCCGGTTTATCAAATGGCCCTGTGACAGTGTACGACATTCCAAAAATGCCTTCCCCTTCTCCTCCACTTAAGAGAGGCCCAAGAATGGGGATATTATTAAAGATAGAGTTGAGGAATCGCGCAGGGATAAGATTTCCCTTCAGGGCGTACGTCCGTGCAGTTCGGTCAAGCTTTCCCTCAACTGTAAAGCCGAGGGAGAGGCTTTTCCCAATTCCCTTGTTAAGGATAAGAAAGGCATCATCAAACACAAAATTACACTCAAAGTGTTCCATAGACACTGTCTCGTCATTGGAAAAGAGATTCACAATCCCAATGGGAGACAAAATCCCCGCAAATCGGGCTAAGAGAGGAACTTTATTGGCATCAAACTGACTTAACTTAAAGACCCCTTTATAGGGACCATGATTTTGTCTTTCCGCATTAATTGTGAGCTGTCCCCCGTACACCTCGTTGTAAATACTTAAATTTTTTAAGAACTGACCCGCGTCATTGGCGTGCACCGTAAGGGTTTGCGTATTGTTGGGGCCAGGTTTTAGATCAAATGAGATGCCTCCTGAAACATGAGCCACATCTCCGTTGTCCGCCGTTCCTTCGCCCGCCTTGGCGCGCAGTTTTACGGCCTTCCAGAAAGAGTCTTTGCCTTGCAACACAAGTTCTGCGGCGGCTTGTACATTATGAAAGATCTTTCCTTCCCCAAGACGCAGCTGCTGTACATCAGCAAAAAGCTTGATATCTGTGAGGGGATAGTCTTGCTCAACGCCGTCTTTATTGATGGTTTCCAGAAATTTTTCCAAATCCACGCTGGGGCCCTTAAAAGAAACCTCATAAGCATCCTTGCGGGGAGTTGTCAGCGTAAGGTCCGTTTGGGTGTGGGGCCCCTTCAGCTCGGACAAATGAATGGTCTTCCACGCTCGCGTGGCATCAAAGAATACCTCCCCTTGGAGGGAATAATCGGGGGAGTCCATCTTCAAATCCGTCATTTTAGACAAGTGCCCGCTCTCAAAGAGAAGCACAAAGGAAAGGTTACCCTTTTGCCCTTCCTTTTTCTCCCAGTTTACGGCAGGAAAAGAAAGCGTCGCGGGGGTGGTATCTAACTCTACTAAAAAGCGACTTTTTTTATCGTTCCCCAGGGTATAAACCAGTTTTGTCTTGGTGGGGCCTTGTGCATATTCCTCATAGTCAAACCCTAAGCGTTTAAAGTCTTCAAAAGAGGCCATGGTCTCGATTTGGATGTCCACCTCATGGGGGGCGGAGTCTGTGAAATAATGGGTATATAGAAGAGAAGAAGGAAGCTGATTCATCACTCCTTTTCCTTGAATACGCATCTGATCTTGGGTCAGGTCAATGGAAAGGTCTCCGTCTTTCAGCTGGGCCGTCAGGGTGTCCGTGATGGTGCGTTGAAGCTCCACTCCCTTAAACGCCCCCTTCAGCGTCATCTTTACATCCTTAAACCGAAGATCCGCCAACAAAGGAAAATCCATATGAAGATTGATAGATCCTTTTCCCTTTGTTTTTGCGGGATCAATTCCCCCATAAGACGCATATTCAAGCGGCTTGTGGTTGATAATATCCAACACATCGGGGAAAGGGCCTTTCCCCTTGATATCGAGGGTGAGGGCTTCTTTTCCTGTATCAAGGCCCGTAATGACAACATGTCCTTCAGAGAGAAGAAAGGTCTCTATGTGCCCCGACAAGATCTTAATATCAAAGCCCTGGCTATTAAACGTAGCGCTTGCCTTGACATCCTCTGCCTTTGGCAAGCCCTTCAGGTAGGTGATCTCGGCCCCTTCGCTCAAAAGCGTTCCCGTCAGATCATCAACAACAAACCCTTTTTGCCCTCCATGCCCTTTCAGGAATATGGTTGCCTCAGTGAGAAGCCCTTCCCGTAAGTTTTCCGTCAGCCATTCCCGGGAAGCAGGCGCCAAGCCTTGTGGCCAAAGGGCCGCCAAATGATCTAAGGAGAGGTCTTCAACCTTTCCTTGAAATTCAAGAGTTTTGTCTGGTCCTAAAAGATTTGTTAGAACAAGCGGGCCTGCGGAGGACGAAATTTTTCCTGAAAGTTGTAAAAGCATTTCATCCGATAAAAGGGACGCATTTTTAAGGTCAATACTTTCAGGCGACAGCGTAAAGGAAAGATTCCCTGTCGCAAGAGGCAACGGGCGAAGCTTTGCCAAAGACAGATCGATCTCCCCTTTTCCAAAATCCACATTACAACTTCCTTCAATAACCTGAAGCGTTGTCGGAACGAGAGCGAGATGGGCCTCCCCATTCAGGGGCACATCCCAATGTTGAAAAAGGTTCAGAATATCATCGAAAGTGATGGCCTCTGGATTAAGATCGCATAAAGAGGGCCTGTCTTTGTCTATCAATGAAGCAAAGGGGATTTTTTGAAAGCTTGCGGTCACATCAAACCGGGGCTCTCCCACTTTATGAATAAGGCCCACCGTCAAAAGACCATTCCCACGGGAAGGAGTTAAGGTAAGATCGGTTTGGAATCCGTCTTGATGGCGTTTCAAAACAAAGGTAACTTTTGGCAGATCCCATTTTTGGTTCGTCTGATCATCTTTCAACACAACGTGGGCATCGATGATGGATATCTTTTTAAGATCATTGAGCTTTCCAAGGGCTGGATTCACCGTCCCAAGAACCAGCAAAGAGGATATCTCTTCAAAGGAAAACTCTTGCGAAGAGGTGTCCCCTCCAAGCTCGAGAGAAAACGTCCCCTCAGCGTTGCGATCAATTAGAATATGAGGCCGATACAGCCGCATGTTCTTAAGGGCAACCTCTCCTGTCAAAAGGCGATGAAGGTACAGTGAGATGCCAATATGCTCAACCTTAAGCCACTCTGGGTTTTGATCTTTTTGAAATTGCACGCTTGTCAGCTCAATTTCAAAGGGCCGGTTCCACGTTCGCCAGACAAGCTGCGTATGTTGAATAGACGTTTTAAAATCACTTGCTTGCGTTTTTAAGGCGGTTTCAATGTCGGGTGTTAAAAAGTCAAGATTAATGGGCCCCATGGAGAGACGCCCCAGCAGAATCAAAAAAAGAAAGGCAAGCAGGGCAAAAATAGATCCGACGACTTCTGCGAAAAGCCGCACGGATCTTTTAGCAATGACCCCTTTCCCAAAAGAAAAAGGTGGAGTAAACTTTAATCTATTCACAGATTACTCCAGAAAGGATTTCTTATGAGTTTATCAATCGGCGATATGGCCCCCTCTTTTACCTTACCAACGGATGAAGGAACCTTCATTGCCTTATCTGAATTGATGGGAAAACGTGTCATTGTTTATTTTTATCCTAAGGATGCGACGTCTGGATGTACTGCAGAAGCCTGTGCTTTTCGAGATGAAAAGCCTAAGTTTGACCAAAAAAATGCGGTTATTATTGGTATCTCTAAGGATTCTATCAAAAGTCATAAGACTTTTAAAGAAAAAGAAGGCTTAAATTTTATTTTAGCGTCAGACGAAACCGGAGAGGTCTGTGAAAAGTATGGCGTATGGGCCGAAAAATCCATGTATGGCAAAAAATACTTTGGCATTGAACGGTCCACCTTTTTGATTGATGAGACAGGCAAGATCGCCAAAATCTGGAGAAACGTGAGCGTACCTGGCCATGTGGATGAGGTCTTGAGAGCAGTATAGCATGGCCTTTAACCCCATTGTCATCATTCCGGTGCGTCTTGCCGCAACACGCCTGCCCAACAAGCCTCTTGCAGATATTTGTGGCAAACCCATGATTATTCACGTTTGGGAAAGGGCACGAGAGGCCAACGTTGGGCCTGTTCTTGTGGCGTGTGCAGATCCGGAAATTCTAGAGGTCGTCACCGCCTATGGAGGGACAGGGATTCTCACCGATCCGGATCTTCCCTCAGGAACGGATCGCGCAAAAGCCGCCCTTGACGTGTATGACCCTCAGGGAACCTATGATTCCGTGATCAATATTCAGGGGGATTTAGCCACCTTAGAGTCCGCCTTGGTTCGCCAAGCGTTGGAGCCTTTTGAGAACTCTGGTGTTGATATTGCGACCCTTGCGACCCTTATTGACGATCCCCATGAGCTGGCCGATCCCAATATCGTGAAAATTGCGCTTTCCCTTCAGACAGGGGCCTCCATTGGTCGAGCCTTTTATTTCAGCCGTGTCCCTCTTCCATCAGGAGACGGCCCCCATTACCACCACATCGGCCTTTATGCCTATCGTCGGGAAAGCCTCAATCGGTTTGTAAGCTTGCCCATAAGCCCTCTCGAAAAGCGTGAAAAGCTAGAACAATTGCGCGCCCTCGAAAGCGACTTACGCATTGACGTAAAAGTCGTGACAACAAGCGCTCCCTTTGGCGTCGACACCCCCGCTGACCTTGAAAAAGCACGGCACATTCTGGAGGGAAGGGGCTAAGCCTTTCCCTCAATATCATCCGCTTTCATGGCAACGGGTCTCAAGAGTCTTCATTGTTTGTGACCATATTTTTGATAATAACAGCAAGATCTATTAGCTCATGACAACACCACCGCAGTCTTTTGCCATTTTATTAAGTCTCATTTTTCTTAAGATATCATGAATATATGAGAAATATCCGTCGTTTTTATGGTAGCGCTTTGAAAAAAGAAAAACTTTCTTTTCAAAATTATTTTAATAAAGTTTAAATAGTTTTGTGTTTTAATTTATATAGAAATTGAAATTACAATTCTAACTCACAAGAAGGAAGAGGTCGCGATGAACTCTCAAGAAGCTTCTTTTTATGAAACAACCATTTTGTCTGTGCGCAAAGGAAATGAAGTTGTAATGGCTGGCGATGGTCAAGTTCTTATGGGAGACTTAGTCCTCAAATCCAACGTTCGAAAAGTAAGAAGGCTTGGCAAAGGTGACGTGATCGCTGGCTTTTCAGGGTCAATTATTGATGCCCTCACCCTCTTTGATCTCCTTGAAGCTAAACTCAACAAAAACCCCAACCAATTAATTAATATATGCGTAGATCTTGCCTTAGAATGGCACAAAGACCCCTCTCTTTCGCATCTTAATGTTATGATGGCTGTTGTGAATAAAACACATTCCCTTGTTCTCACTGGAACTGGAGATATTTTAGAGCCAGAAGACGGCATTATTGCCATTGGCGCGGGGAGCACTTCGGCCTTATCCGCAGCCCGAGCATTGAGTGATATAGAAGGATTCTCAGCTCAAATGATTGTAGAAAAAGCACTGAATGTGTCCTCTGAAATTTGTTCCTTTAAAAATAAAAATTTTATTATTGAAGGGCTTGAGATTTAGGGATTATCAAAATTTCTAGAAAAGTTTAATTTTTCAATTGCTCATTTTCCCCAATGCTTTTAAAAGAAACACTAGATAGCCACGTAAGATTTTCTTTTAAAAGCAAGGTTACTTCCATGAAACCCCTTTACAACCGTATTTTGTTAAAACTCTCAGGGGAAGCCCTGATGGGAACGCAGCCCTATGGCTTGGATTCCTCAACCGTTGATCGCCTTTGCGCAGAAATTAAAGAAGCCCACACAATGGGTGTTGAGCAAGCCCTTGTGGTGGGGGGAGGAAATATCTTCCGTGGCCTCCAGGGGGAAGCCCAAGGGATTGAGCGCACAACGTCTGATCATATGGGGATGCTGGCGACAGTCATGAATGCCTTGACGCTCCAAAGCAGGTTAGAACACATGGGGCTCGACGTTCGCGTGATGTCAGCCATTCCCATGAACTCCATTTGTGAGCCCTATATCCGTCGATGTGCCCTGCACCACATGAGAAAAGGCCGCTTGGTAATTTGTGCTGCTGGCTCAGGAAACCCTTATTTTACAACGGATTCTGCCGCAGCTTTAAGAGCCGCTGAGCTCAATTGCCAGGTTTTGATGAAAGGAACCAAGGTGGATGGGATTTACAGCGCTGATCCCCTGAAACACAAAGATGCCGTGTTTTACCCCGAGCTTTCTTATCAGCAAGTTTTAACAGAAAATTTGCGTGTGATGGACACGGCTGCTATTGCCCTTGCGCGGGAGAGCCAGATCCCCATCATGGTTTTTTCTATCCTTAATCCCCATGGCATTCGAGAGGCCCTTCAAGGAAAAGGCCGCTTTACCATGATTCGATAGGATGAGTTTAATTTTCCTTTTCTCCTTTCATGAGAAGGGGGTATAGTGATGTCTATCGTAACCTATAATCAAAAAAGGGAGGAACTGTGAGTCAGGAAATAGTCTCTGAATTAAAAAAGCGAATGAGCGCCGCGTTTGATGTGGTCCATAAGGATTTCTCAGGTCTTCGAACAGGACGTGCCTCACCCACCCTTTTGGAATCGGTTGTGGTGGAGGCTTATGGCAACCGCATGCCCATTAATCAATTGGGAAACATCAGCGTGCCGGAGTCTCGCCTTTTAACTGTCTCCGTTTGGGATGCGGGTTTGGCACCTGCTGTGGAGAAAGCCATCCGGGATTCTGGTCTTGGGCTTAACCCCAGTGCTGCGGGGTCTGTGATTCGTGTGCCTCTTCCTGATCTGAGTGAAGAGCGCCGCAAAGAACTTGTCAAAGTTGCTGGGAAATATGCCGAGCAAGGACGCATTGCTATTCGCAATATCCGACGTGATGGGATGGATCAAGTAAAAGCTATGGAAAAAGACGGACACGTATCTGAAGATGACTCTCACCGCTTAGGAGAAGATATCCAAAAAGCTACCGATGATTATATCAAAAAAGTGGACGAGGCGTTGGCTCACAAAGAGAAAGAAATTATGCAAGTCTAGAGTGCACTCCTTTTCTTAACTTTATTTTAACCAAAGACCGTTAGAATAAGAAAAGAGGAGTGCTCTTATGAAATCTATCTGTAAATTTTTATTCCTTTCATTTACCGTCAGTTTCGTAATGATGAGTACTCCTCTTACAGCCCAAAACACAAGCGACGCATGCTCCACTTGCAAAACGTTCTGCAAGCATTTTTCAAAGCCACTTTCTTTTAGTGCTCTTTCCACGGCCATGAATGATCTAGAGGAATACTGCGACGGTGTTCAAAACCCAACACCTTCTGATACAAGCTTATGTCAAAAGCACGCGAGTCTTAAAGTTTCTTTTATCACCAATTTTTGTGTCAAAAACCCTTCCATGGGTAAGTTATGTGGGGCAAAATGTGTGGATGAGTGTGCGTCTCCCGTTCAGTGAGTGGTTAAAAAACAGCCCTGTGGTTTCCCTTTTCCTCTGTGTAAACGCCTTCTTTCGGAGAGGGTAAAAAAAGGACTCCCCCTCAACGGAAAAATAAGGTAAAAGGAAGAGGATAAATAAGAGGCACATCATGACCAACACACCCCTCCTTAAAGTCCCCCAACATGTGGCTATTATTATGGATGGCAACGGGCGGTGGGCACGCCAGCAATCCCTTGCCCGTCTTGAAGGGCACAAACGAGGAGGCGATGTGGCGCGAGACATTGTGACGGCAGCATCCCGTATTGGCGTGTCCTATTTGACCCTGTATGCCTTTTCTTCGGAAAATTGGCGACGGGATCCCCATGAAGTATCGGGTCTGATGGCTCTTTTAAAGGGCTATCTTGAGGATGAAGTGGAAGAACTTCATAAAAATGATGTGCGCCTGAAGATTATTGGCGAAAGGGAGCTTCTCCCCAATACCATTTTAAGTCTTATTGAGCAGGTAGAAGAGGCCACAAAGTCAAACAAAACCATCACCCTTCAAATGGCCATTAGCTATGGAAGCCGCGCAGAAATCATTCAGGCTGCACGGGCGATTGCGGAAAAAGTTCGTGATAGACGTCTTGATCCAGAAGCCATTACGGAGCAAATCTTTGAGCAGCATCTGTATACGGCTGGGGTTCCTGACCCTGATCTTCTGATTCGCACCAGCGGGGAACAACGCATCAGTAATTATTTATTGTGGCAGCTGGCCTACACCGAGCTTGTTTTTGTGGATAAATTCTGGCCAGAATTTACGCCTGAAGATTTTATGGAAGCCCTTCTCACCTATCAAAATCGAGAGAGACGGTTTGGCACAGCGGCATAAATTTCGAAAATCTTCAACGCTTCTGCCCCGAATTCTTTCGGCCCTTTTTCTTGTCCCGATCTGTCTTTATGTCATTTACCTAGGCCCACCGTATGCGCTTATTTTGGGAGGCATGGTAGCCATAGGCCTGTTCATTGAATGGGTAAGGCTGTTGGTAAAGTGTACCCTGACTCCCTTTCCTAAAGCCGCTTATGCAGTGACAGGAACGCTTTACTTAAGTGTGGCGGTTGTATGGCCTCTTCACACTCTGGGGCTTGCTGAGGGCTGGCGCCTTATCTATTGGATGCTCTTTTGGGTCTGGAGCACGGATATCGCAGCCTTTGCAGGAGGGCAGATGTTTAAAGGGCCCAAGCTTGCTCCCTCGATTAGCCCCAACAAAACCTGGTCGGGGTTTATTTCAGGAATGATTGCGGGTGTTATCGTGGGGTATGGAACATCCTTTTGGGTTTTCCCAGGAGTGTTTACATTTTGGGGCGTTGTCCTTTTGGTCCTGATCGCTCAACTCGGGGATTTGCTGGAATCCCAAGCCAAGCGGTGGAGCCATGTAAAAGACTCTAGCTCCCTCATCCCTGGTCATGGAGGGCTATTGGATCGCCTGGATAGCTTTCTTGCCGCCTGCTTTGCCCTGGCTCTGTGGGAAGTGCTGTGGTGAGAGGGATTGTGAAAGAATATAGGAGTTAAAAATGGAAAAGTCCTTGACACCGGACAGATTTAAAAAAGAGCATACTTCCCTTACTCCTTTGTTGTCCCTGCCCCCAATTGTGAGTTTGGTAGATGACTTCCACTCTTCAACCGCAGAACCAATGTTTGGCCAGGATTCGCGGGTTCATCGTCGAGTCGTGTAGGGGACTCCTCCGAGGCTGTCTTTCTTAAGTTTTCGATCGCCCACTGTATACGCGCAAGCTTGATGGCGTCTTCAAGGTTGTCCCAGAAGCCTTCCCTTTCCTTCGCCTCGCGGAGTTTCTGCTGAAATACTGCTGTGAGCGCGTCCAAATCGGGAGCCCCCTCCTCTGGCTGAGGTGTGGCGTGAGGGACAGACCCACTCTGCAGCTCGTGTTGGTCCGATTCGGAGTCTCTCGCACTCAGCTTTTCGCAGCACGTCGCCAACAGGAAAAAACCACAGGTGTATCCTAAGGTTCGAAGAAAGTTGTTTTTCATAATGTGTTTGCCTTTTTTGTTGTTATACATGGACCTCATTCGCGAGAAGAGAGCAAAGAAGGGCATTCTTCCTGTCTGCTTCGGCAAAAGAGGGGGCTTCCTTGGCACACTTTAGCGATTTTATATTTATAGTTTATAGTAAATTTTCTCCAAAATCAATTTTTTCGATTGGCCATCCAGCAAATTCTGTCATCAAAATGGCGTCATCGCGATCCTGAATTCTGCATAGAGACGCGTTAATGAATCGAATGCTGGTTCCTCGCGTGTTGTGCAGGGATAAACCTGTGCAGAAGCTTATCCATCTCTCGGAGGACCTCAGGATCGGCCCGCTTCACGAGTTTCATCGAGCGATCCAAGAACAGGATGAACTCATCTCGTGTGTGGTTGGGATTGCGTCCTCCGCAGCACCGCTTTTTGATCCTACTCCAGGCGCGGGGATAGGCTTCAAAAGTCTTATTCACCGCCCAAAAGTTCGAGTGAGCCTCCGGCATGCAAAAAGGAGCTAAGATGGCTATTTGCGCCAAAAGAGGCCATTTCCATTCCTCAAGGGCCCCTAATCCCAATACAAAATAGGAAAACACAAAGTACATCCCCACAAGCATGGAGAAACCCCTCAGGGCTTTTTGGATCCATGGGTGGCTGGAATGGGCGTGCGGCGGCTTCCTGTCCACCCCTTTCATATTTTCTTCGATGGCTGTTTGCTCGAGCTCTCCTTCGATCATAGAACTGATAACAGCAAGGATGCTTGCTAACCAAATGTCTCCTGTATTAAGTGGAAGCTTATTCCCGTGCTCGTCCTCGTCCTCGTCCTTAAAATCCTTTAAAAACCCTGTCATCACCGCAAAGTAAGCTGCATAGCGACCCACACTGGCGCCCAGCCAGGTCACAACAAGACTTGTTGCCACAG
>CAZSAH010000012.1:0-34300 GCA_964605015.1 uncultured Alphaproteobacteria bacterium
CATTCGACCATCGGCTACCTTGTCCTTGAGGATAAGGAGGTCGTCATCGTGTGCGAGTCCAAGAACTGCGAGACGAAGTTCACGATGACGGTTGACCCCCTGATGTCCATTCCTAAAAAGTGCATCGTTTCAATCAAGAAGATATGAACGCTTCCGCATCCCCCGACCCCAAGAGCCTTATGCCGAAGACGGTGGAACCGAACATCGACAGCCTCTCCTTTTGCCCGTCCTGCCACTGTATGACCTATACCTCGATGTACGGCCTATGCGGGAAGTGCCGCGTTGCCAAGCCTGTCCAGTCCTCCAAGCCCACCGACCCGCAGGACGTTCCGATGGGCGTGAGCCAGTGGCGCAACGCGGGAAAGAAATGGGGTTACTGGGATTTCTTCACTCAAGAGGCACAGGAGGGTTTGCGGGAACGGATCATCAAGGAGTGCGTGAGGGCGTTGAAAGGCGAAAAGACCAAGTGGGAACCCGCCTACGAGCCTGAAGATAAAGCCGCTGTGTTCGGGATTACGAGAGCCATTGAAGTCCTCTCCGCCCTTGACTCGATTCACTCTGATGAAAAGATATGCGAATGAACCCTTGGCTCTGCTCGTTCCTCGGACACCCCGCTTCCCTCAAGACCTTGTGGGTTGGCGATGAAGGCTGTTGGAGGCTCCGTTGCTCGTGTGAACAGTCGGCTGAACTTGTCAGGCACTTCTGCAAGAAACCGGAGGAGTGCCGGTTCAAGCACTCGTCGATTTGGACGTTCACCGATAAGAAGTGATATGGGATGCTGTAAAGAACACGACAAGAGGCCGTATGAGCGCGGGTGTCAAGTTGTTTATGATGACAGCAAGCCTCTCATGTCAATCGCTCACCCCAAGGGCTTTTGGAAGAAGCTGATGAAGTCTAGGTTGTGGAAGGAGCAGGTGATGCCGAAGCCCAAGGTGAGGTGGTGGTGGGTAGTGTGTGCGGTCTTTGGCCCAACCTACCTGATGGCGATAGTGACTGCGGCACTGTTAAGCCCCGAACTAGTCGCCGTCCCTCCAGTCACCTTTCCTCGCAACGCTGCGCATGAGAAGTTCTGTTTGACAGTCATCCAACGTCTCGGTTCTGCTTCCGGCAGGTTCATCTCGCCGGATGCGGGGTATCGCGTGTTCACTGATTGCATGGAGAAGTGACGGATTGCCACCTCTTGACGGGGGTGGTTTTTATTTGTGCGGGATATTCGGATCGCTGGGGACGTAAGTCGCGTCGCCCGTGACCTTTGACCCGTTTTTCGTGACGGCATTCCAGAAATCAACAAGGTCGTTTTTCTTTCTTATGATTTTTTCAAGCGCCATGCTGTACTTGTCCGAATCGGCAAGCCCTTGTTCAAGAGGCACGACCTTCAGCACCTTGGCATTTGTCGGGTCGTTGACGTAAAACTCATTCCCGAAACCACGGTTGACCTGGCTGTAATCGCTCGGCTTTACCCCGCTCATGTCTATTTCCGCGATGTACTTTCTCGAACCGTCGTATTCGGCAGCCCAATGCTGAGGGTCAGAGGTCACCATCAGCTTGCCTGGATCCATCGTCCCATCGGCAAGAGAGCTCATGTCGTGCGGTCCCTTTAGCGGGTCAATCGAGAAATTAGGGTCATCGGTGATGTGCCAATAGCGTCCTTGCTTGATGTTAAACAGGAAATCCTTATGGAAGTCTTCGGCTGTTTTGTACTTCAGCGCCTCTTGAGCCAACGGTTCTAGCTCTTTCTTGCCATATCCCTTCGCCTGCGCCACCAGATCGTCGGCGGTGGCCCCTAGGGTGCTTTTGGGAGTGGGCGAGGCGCTGACATCTCGACCATCTGATTCACGACTTGGTTCATATCCGCTCCATGATCGAATCCTTCAACATGGGAAAGCTCATGAAAAATCGTCTTAAGCGCATCCGTCTTGTTTTGCGCATGATCTGCGTTGAGATAAATCGTTTCACCGTCAGGCGATATGAATCCCGCCGAAGTTACTGGACTGGTCGTTCCGGTATAACCGACGTCATTGTAGGACTTCAGCCATTCGCCATAGGCCTTGCTCTTCAGCAGTTCGACCTTCGGTGACTTATCGAGCCCGAGGTTTTCAGACAGGCCATCGACGACATCCTGTACCTCTTGCTGGGTCTTCATCGTCAATTTCAAGCCATCAGGGCCAATCTGGCGGATACCTGACATCCGGTCCGAAGCCATGATTTGGGCTCCGCGACTCATTTGCATCTCCTGAACATGATTCTGTGGATCAGGAACGCGGTTAGGGTCGATTTCAAGTTCTGGACGAGGGGGATTGCTGAGTTGAGGTTGAGGCTGGTTGGTTTGTAAGCTCGGCTCGGGGGCGTTGCTGGCGATTCCTGCTGAAGCCGCTCCAACCATAGCCATCGGAGCCAAAACCCCTCCTGCGATATTGGCGGTCTCTTTCAGAGCATCAACATTCTTACTGGCAGCTGTTTCAGGGAGTTGGTTTAGCAACTTAGCGCCATGTTCTGCTGTTATCTTACCCGCGTTTACCTGATCCATTATGGTCTTGGCCAGCTTGGCGTTTGTTTCAGCAGTATGGACGGTCATACTCTGAGCGTTGGAAGATTCTCCCGGAACGGTGACGGAGCCTCCAGATCCGACAAAAGGTTCCAGTGCACCCTTAATTGAGGTGTAGCCCGAGGCGTTCTGAGGAAGAGAAGCCGCGAACTGACCTGCCTGCTGGGCTGCGTTCTGCGCTCCAGCCATTGTCGGCTGGAATCTGACTTGCGGGTTAATGCGCAGTGGCTGGCCAACATTGGCGAGGTCTTGAAGAGTGCCAGGATCGCCAGGTTTGCCAGAAACAGGCGTAGAAACAGAAGAATCTGTGACTGGTGCTCTGGCACCTGAACCGAACAATGCCTGATTGGTTGCAGGAGCCGCAACTGGAGCCTTAACATCATCAAAGCGGTTGTGGTACTCATCAACCACCATCTTGATGGACTTGGATGATTCCTTATTAGCCTGCATCGTGTCTATGATGGTGTTCAGCTGCTGCTGTCTTTGAGGATTCAGCATATTAGTTTCGTGGGAGATACTTAGCGAATAATGCGGCAGCTCCACCAAAACCAGCCGCCTTGAGGGCATAGCCGCCCAGCATCGGAAGGATCGAGGGAGAACTTTGCGTCAAGCCGCTGCCACCAAGAACCTTTCCAAGCATCAGCATATTGGAGATTGCCTTAGCCCTGCCGTTGATGTTGAAGCCGATAGCAGCAGAAGCGTTTGAGGCGTTCTCCTGCCAGATTCCCTTGTTGTTCTTGTAGAGACTCGAAAGGAATCCAGGCGCAGACTCCTTGACGTTGCCGGATGAATCGAAAATCTTGTTCAGGAAGTCGTCGTACACTTGGTGGTATTGGGTGTACAGATTATTAGCGGCTTTCAGGTCAGGCGGCAGTATCTCCTGTACGGCCTGATTCGTTCCTGCGCCAAGTTGGGAGATCATCGCATGGAACTTCGGCCTGTCGCTGGCTTCATACATGCTGCTGAAGACGTCATGGACATCAGCGACGCCTTTTGGAGAAAGGGTCTTGTTCTCTGCCATGCTGTCAACCATGTCTTGCACAGCCCCAACTTCTGCCTTTGTCCAAGCTCCAGTAGGACTTCCAGGTGCAACCTTCACAGTGTAAGTTCCGTCGTATCTTCCAAGATCTCCCCTGTCAGCCTCGATGTCCAAACCGAACTTGTTAAGAGTAGGCTTCATCTCAGGGACAGTCTGGGAGACATCGAAAGTCGTTCCTGGGTTAGCTTGGTCAAACTGTTCTGCAGCGGCATCGTAAGCAGACCTAGCAGCTTCTTTCAGCTGAAGCCCATGGTCTTTGATGTCATAGGCAAGATCATTGAAGGCGTTACCTGGATTCCTTGCGATGTGGTTGGCTGCCTCGGCATGGATGTCTGGATGTGTCTGATACTCGTTGTATGCCTGTTTCAGCATCGGGTTCTTGTCGAGCTTGGCTTGCAGAGCATTGTTTTCTGCATCGATCTTTGCCTGCGCTCGCATGCCCTTGATCCCACCTATCATGTATGCACCTGATCCAATAGCGGCCAACCCTCCAAGTGCGGTCTGTTCAGCACCGCCAACCTTATCTCCTGCGGCATACTTTTCTACTCCTGCGCCGACATTAGTGACGCCTCCTGCAACACCTTCGCCGCCAAGGAAGGTCTGGGCAGCTGGAGAAGTTCCAGGAGCAGCGGCTCCAGCTACAGCGAAGGGCAGCCCAAGGGTTCCGCCACGCCCCATCTGGTAACCTGCTTTAGCGGTATCAACAGCGGTATCATAGATATTGGTGCCGAAGTTATCCCACAATGGTCTGCCTTGGATGGCGTTCTTGATCGGAGTTCCAGCTGCACCAACCAACCCTCCGATGATACCTCCGCCGAGTCCTACAGCTCCTCCGACAGCGTCTGCTGCATATCCCAGGGGGTTGAACACAGCTGGCTTGACAGGAAGATCCATGCCAAGGTTCTGCGCTCCTCCGGTATCCTGAGATCCCTGCCAAGAACTTTTAGCCAACGGATCGGCTGCATATACATCATTATAGGCCTGCGCTCCAGCATTGGCAGCCTGAGTCCAAGGCCCAGGAGGCGGAGGTGCGGGAGGAGGAAGAGGCGGAAGACCAGCGTCAATTCTTGCGATGTCTTCTTGTGTCAACATATTAGGCGTAGGTTATTACAGTCGAGCTTTCTTTCTTAGCCATGAAAGCGGCAACTTTATCAACATTAACCTGGGAAAGCTTGGTGTTTGGATTTATCCCAAGTGCTCTTGCGGCCTGTTGGATGTAGGTATTGGTGTTGTTCTCGGAAGGCGGAGCATATTTGCTGATGAAGGAGGCGAGAGTGTGGCCTCTGGTTGCATCAAGAGCAATCTGATCCCTCAAGGCAAGATATCCTGCTGTCGGATTCTGGAACTTAGCGAAGCCGCCTGCACCTTGAGTGGCTCCTGGCTGACCTGCCAACCTAAGATTTCCAGGATTGCTGTTCTGGGCTGCGAGAGTCTTTCCAGGAATCATCACCACGGGTTTGGTCTGGACTCCTTTAGCTCTCAAGTATTCAAGGATTTGGTCGTTCGTCAGCCCCATGCCCTGAAGCTGTTGGACTGTTTTGGTGGCTCCTAGAGCGGCAGAACCTTGCGAGTCCTCTGGCTTGGCGGGATCAGCATAAACAGCTGCCCAGTCTGTAAGGTAAGAGTCTCCGTCATCTCGGCCAGTGATGTCGTTGATCTGCTTGACGCTCTGGGCACGGTAGGCGTTGACCACCTTGAGGTTAGCGTCGTAAGTCGCTGCAATGGCAGCCTTCATGCGCTGGACAGCTTGTGGAGTCAAGAGGTTGCGGTTCAGGACGTTTCCAACCTGCATGCCAAGAGCGGCAGCGATGCTCTGGGCGTTGTTCCGGATGTCCTCAATGGTGTTCTGTCGCACCATGCCAGCAGGATTGATGACAGAGGAGAACTTAGCCAGCAGCAACATCTGCTGCTGCGGGTCAGCGGTATTGTCTGGGATACTCTTAGCGACCGCAGCATCTGCTCCGATGTTCTGGAACTGCTTGATGGTCGGGCTATTCTCGTAGGAGGTTGTGATTCTGGTGATCTTGGGGTTGTCAATGGTGGCGTTGTTCGTCACCGTCCTGACCTCGTTCGTCGCCATGTTGCTCTGCACCAAGTTTCCAGCTGCGTCAGTATAGGTGGGAGACCAGACGGCCACCGGAGTCTTCTGAACCTTCAAGAAGTCGGTGTAGGAACCGCCGTAACCAGAAGCCACAGCGTACTTGTATTCATTGACGGAGGCTGGCTGGAGGTTAGGCGAGAACAGCTGGGCAGACAAACCGATCAGATCCTTAAGATTGGCAAGCTTGGCATTCCGAGCGTCCATTGCGGCTCCCACTCCAGCAAGCTCATTGGTGATTCCAGCCGCGTCCTGCTGTCTAAGAGCTGCTTGAGCGGCAGGAGGAAGCACCCTGAGGTCATCAGGAGTCGGATTAGAGATGGCGTTGAACCTCTGGTTGATGAGGTCGTTCCTGCGCTGGAAGAGGTCTTGGTTGCCATTGGTTCCTTGCGCAGACTGGAGAAGCTGAAGCAGGGCGGCCTGGAATGAGGTTCCTCCTGTCGCTCCAGGAACTTGACCAGCAGGGGCATTGGAATTGACAGTCGGATCAGGGATGGTAGGAGCCGGAGGAACCGTTGTCTGCGAACCAAGGACTTGGGTCGGATAAGGACTGTCGGCCACCGTAGGGCTGGTGGGTGCAGTAGACACCTTTTCGCCAGTGGGAGCGAACACAAGGCTTGGAGGCGTCGGACCTTGCGCTACAGGACGGTTAGCCCATAGCTCATCAACGCGACGCGAGGCATCCTGCTGAGAATAACCACCCTGGACGTACTTGTTTATGAGCGCATCTCTTTCTCCTGGTTGTACAGGAAGAGGAGTGGCAACCTTGTTGGGCGAATATTGATTTGTTGGAGTCTCTAATTGGTAGCCCTGACCAAACAGTTGTTGCGCCTGCATGCCACCAACATCAACAGCCTTCCTGTCTCCTGTGACAGGGTCGAAGAGTGTGGCTCTTTTGACGGTCGTGTTTGTTGCCATATTACATCGTGTTAGAGCCTCTTAGCTGTCTTTCGGAGTTGATGAGTTCCTGTTGTCTGCTCCTCTCGTCAATGATTCTCTGCTGTTCCAGGCTTCCCGTCACTCCGCCAGAAGGGCTGAAGAGTGTTCTGGTTCCAGAGGCTTGGGTCAAGCCATAGACGCCAGGAGCACCGCGAACAGGGGCTTGACCTGTCGGAATGTTGTAGGTTCCAAGGTTATGGACATTATCGGAGCCGATCTGACGCTCTGCTTGATTGCCAAAGTCCATGGCAGACCTTTGGGTTGCTCGTGCAGCCGCGTCAATCTGGTTCTGGGCTGAATTGCCAAGGAGGTTTTCGGCTTGCGTCCTGTCAGAAGAGAACTCAAGGCCTCTGCGAGCGTAGTTGTCCTGCACGCCCCTAAGGTTCTGGGCGTAGTTTGTGCCGATGTCCCTGATGGATGTCTGGTAGTCCTCTGCCAAGCGACCAAAGCCAGTCTCGTAATCAGTCTGGGCGTTATGGATGAGCTGAGCGTTGTACGGGTCAACCTCGCTCTTGGCTTGTTCTAGGAACTTGGCCACCAAATCTGGAGAGATTGTGATGTTCGGATTGACAATCTTGCCGTTCTGATTCATCTGATTCACCCAACTCACTACCGCTGGCCAAGCGGCTTTTTGTGAATCAGACCAGTTTGATGTATCAAGTGATTTGAAGAAAGAATCAATGTCTGATACACCGTTGATTGGGTTGCCATTTTGGGAGGTATTCTGCTGAACCACTGTGGGAGTACTGCTGTCCATCTTGAAGCCGTTCTTGGAAGCCCAGCCAGTGATATCAGACTGCGAAGGGAATGAACCAGCCCAAGTAGCTCCGTACTTGGCGGCCAGGTTCTTGCCATCATCAAGGGTTCCGCTGCCAACCGCTTTGCCGTTCAACCAAAGCTGCCCATCACGTGTCATCCCAACCCAGTCCTTAGCGGTTCCAGAATCTCCAGCAGACCCACTGGAATTGTTTGATTGCTGAGTTTGAGTGGGGGGTGTAGGAGCCTGGGTGGTTCCTTGGGACTTAGCGTAGTTGAAGTTGTTCCAGTCCGTCTGTGTCCACTGGGACTGAACCTTGCTGTTGATGAGGTTCTGGATGCCAGGAAGGGCGAGCTGGGCGGCGGTAAGGCCGTAGTTGTTATTGCCCTGCGCGGCCATCTGGGCGGCGGTCATCCCCTGCGGGTTGACATTGCCACTAGACGTCTGAAGGAACCTGTCAGGAGCGGGTTGGGGATTGTTCGTTGTATTGGCAGCCTTCCATTCCTGCGACTTTGTAGCGGGCGTGGTGCTCCAAGACCCGCCTGCCGCCGAGGTGTAATAGGGCAGGTCGTAGTCGGGAACCTGCTGGGTCGTTCCGTTCTTGTAAATTGTTACTAGTCTCGCCATATCAGGTTGGTTGTTTAATCTTACCCTTCAGCGGGTCGGTGTGCCGATGGCAGGAGCGACACAGCTCTTGGAAATCGTCAAGGCGTCGCTTGTATTTGCCGGAAATGTTCGCCCAGTCTGTATTGATTTGACCTTTTTTGTTCAGCCCGCGCTCGCTGCCGCACAACTCGCACTTGCCTGTTTTTTTCTTGTGTCTTGCGATCCAAGCATGGAGTGAACCCTTGCCCACTTTGTTGCCCTTCCAAAACCAGTGCTTTCGGCCTTCGGGAGTATTTTTGTGTCCAAGGAGTTTTAGTCGAGTTTTTTCGCGCGCTGTCCTTGAGTGAAAGCCTGCATAGTTGCCTCGACCTTCAGCGTGCTGTTTTTTGACCGACTCGCTGATTTTCCTTTTATGCTCATCGGTGTGTTTTTTTCCTTTGTGAGCTTCGCTTATTTTTCTCCGATATTCTGCCGTGCGTGGGAACTTTCCTTTTGGCATAGGTGGGTTGGTTAGTTATGTTCTTTAGTATACCACGAGAACATACCCCTTCACCACCAAAAAACCCTGCACTCGCCCCTTCCTCCAGCTCCTCCCTTGCCGCCGCTCGCTCCGTTCAGGACTCCGCCGCCTCCGCCGCCTCCGGCACCGACTCCTCCAGCTCCTCCAGCGCCGGAAGCCGAGGTCTTGCTTCCGCCTCCTCCGCCTCCGCCGTTGCCGCAGTAGATGAGGTTGGTCGTTCCGTCCGTCCCGTTGTTGGCTCCGCCTCCTGCGCCTCCCGCTCCGCCACCGCCAGCGACAGCCGAGCCAGCCAGTCCTCCAGCGCCGCCCGTGTTGGCTGCGTCGCCAGACGTAACGTTGCCTCCAGCCCCGCCCCCTGGACCGCCGTAGATTGAACTCGCTCCGGCCTGTGCGGTCGCGTTGGCTGTAGCCCCGAAGCCGCCAGTCGCGCCGCCGTAGGCTCCTGATCTCGCGGCAGCTGAAGTCGCAGTCGGTCCTTGGATGTCGATGGCTGCCGCAGACACCGCTGGAGAGCCGCCAGTAGCACCGCTAGCCGCTCCGAGTTGACCCGCTCCTCCGCCACCAGCAACGGCTGCTGTAGAACCGCCAGTTCCGCCACCACCGCCGTAAGCCGTGAGGTAACTGCCGAAGGTTGTATTGGTCCCGTTGCTTCCGTTGGCTCCTCCTGTCGAGTCAACGGCGTTAGCAGCTCCACCCGCACCGCCGACACCGATGGTGATGTTGACAACAGCAGTGAGTGTGCGGGCGAAGAACGTCCTCTCGATGATGCTCCCACCTCCACCGCCCCCGCCTCCTGTGCGAACGGTTGAGACTGCGCCGCGCCTTCCTGACCCGCCTCCACCCCCTGCGCCGATACAAACCACCCTGACGAACTTGGCGTCGTCTGGGACTTGGAAGACTCCGTTGACCGTGAAAACTTTACAATTTGCCATATATCAAAACTCGTAGACTCTAATTTCGCCTCTCGCTCCAGCTCCGCCGATGCCTGAGTTGCCAGCAGCACCGCCCGATCCTCCACCGCCTCCGCCTGGAGCTGCTCCTGCGCCTCCTGTTGCGCTGTTTCCTGATGAGGCAGAGGTACCAGCTCCGCTCCCACCACCACCAGAACCGCAGTATGGGGCTTTGAGCGTCAGGTAGGCCGTTCCGTCAGTTCCGACAGCGCCCGCCGCACCAGCCGCCCCTCCGCCGCCAGCCGCGTAACTGTTGGAAGCTCCACCAGCACTGGCGGCTCGAAGGTTATTGGAAGCGTCATAACTCCCTCCAGCACCTCCACCCCCACCACCGAACAGTGAGCTGCCACCAGCCAGAGAAGCTCCGGCAGTCTTGGCAAGACCTCCCGTGGCTCCTCCCCATACTGCCATGGCTGCTGCTGCACCCGCCGCAGTAACAGCTGTCCCGTGTTCTCCGAGTCCATCAGTATTGACCGATTGCGCCGGAGTTCCTGCTGTCGTTCCGGCTGCTGCACTTCCACAACCGCCGCCCGCACCGCCCAGAATTAAGGTGCCAGCCGTTCGGTCACCTGCTGCGCCTCCACCGCCACCGTACCCTGAAAGCCATGAGCCGAAAGAGGAAGTTCCGCCGTCAGTACCGACGCTCCCGTTTGTATTGTTGGTCGTCTGGGCGGCTCCTCCGCCTCCACCCGCACCTATGGTGACGGTTTCGGTCGCACCTAAGTCAGAAGCGCGGAAGATGGCGATATTGACCGCTCCGCCGCCTCCTCCACCGCCACCGTTCTTGACGGCGTTGTTGCCGTTCTTGGCTCCCGAACCGCCGCCACCGCCAGCACCGATGCAAACGACAAGGACATGGGTGATGCCGGATGATTTGGTCCACGTTCCGCTTGCCGTGAAGACTGTCGCTTTGACTGCCATATTAGAAATAGAAGACTAGAACGCGACCATTGGCTCCGGCACCGCCAGCGCCACTTGCGTTAGACGAGATGCCGCCAGAACCACCGCCGCCGCCACCAGCCGGAGCACCGCCTGCGCCGCCAGCCTTGCCAGCTCCTGCTGTGACGCCTCCGCCCCCGCCGCCGCCAGTACCGCAAAATGAGAGAGAGGTCGTGGCCGAGAAATTGCTCCCAGCGGTTCCGGCGGTGTTGGCCGCGCCTCCTGTTCCGCCGCCTCCTGCCGTGTACGCGCCAGACGTGCCGCCATCGCCGCCTGTGACGCCCGCACTAGCGTTGGTCCCCCCGCCTGTTCCGCCACCAGCTCCGCCATAAAGCGAGCTGCCACCATTTTTGTTGTTAGTGTTGTTTTGAACCCCGCCGCCAGCCCCACCACCGTACACGGCGTTTGAACCGGCGGCTGCGGCCACGCCGGTGATGCCGTTGATGCTTACGCCATCAGTGTTGACAGCAGGCGAACCTCCAGTAGAGGTGGCAGCGGCCCCCGCGCCTCCTCCTCCGCCCCCGCCCGCCGCCGAAGCGTTAGCTACGCTTGCTTTGCCACCACCACCGCCATATGCAGTGAGCCAAGAGCCAAAGGAAGAATTGCCACCATTGCTTCCATCGTTACCATCACCAACGGACGTTTTGCTGGCACCGCCAGCACCACCCGCACCCACCGTAATAGTCTCCGTCGAACCGAGGTCAGAGGCAGTGAACCACGCCATTTTGATACCGCCACCACCGCCACCAGAACTGCCTATAACGTCGGTCGCGGAAGCCACGCTCGCACCAGAAGCCCCGCCGCCTCCAGCACCGATGCAGACCACGAAAACCACCGTGGCGTTGCCTGGTTTTGTCCAAGTCCCGCTCTCATCGAAGGCCTCGTAGGAAGTGGTGAGGCCAGCCGCGAAAAGGGAGGAGACGTAGGTGTTGCCTGCAAGGTCTACGCGGAAAGGCGCGGTCGCTCGGTTGGCGTAAGTTGAGCCAGACCAGAAGGCGATGTCGGAGGCTGCGTTGCCAGAGTTGATACCTCCGAGGTTTGAACCAGTACCTACGTTGATGTTGGCGACGTTGGCGGCACCGGAAGTGATGGTCAGGTTCGTAGCCGTCAGGGTCGTAGCGGCCATCGTGAACCCTCCGATTGTGCCTGTGTCGAAGGTGCAGCTCTTGCCGGTCATGGCGAGGGTCGAGATATTGCCAGCGACGATGGTGTTGGCGGCGATCTCGGTCGTGGTGATGGTTCCTGCTGCTATTTGCGAAGCCGTAATCGTGTTGGCCGCGATGTTCGATGCCGTGATGGTCGTTCCTGCGATATTTCCTCCAGTGATGGTCGAGGAGGCGATTTGGGTGGTGGTAATCGTACCAGACACGATTTTACCTGCTGTGATAGTTGTTGCGGCGATTTCCGTACCCGTAATCGTACCTGCCGCAATGTTACCCGCGACGATGGTGTTGGCGGCGATCTCATTGGTCGTGATGGAGGCGGTAACGATATTCGAGCCATCAAGGTTAATGGCCGAAGGACCGCTGAACACGACGAAAGTAGCCTCGCTGGTGTTGTTGATGGCGGTCGCCACCAGAATCTTGCCGTCACCCACCGCAGTCGCGGCGGTCGTGGTGGTTTGGAAGGCGGTTGTGGAAGTGGCGATATCAAGGTAGATGTAAGTCCTTGCCGCCATCGCTCCAGTGTTGCCGGAGTTGATGCTGTAAGCTGTGCCATCGGCGGTCGTCAAAGTACCCGCGCCCCAGTTCACTTGCGTAGAGGAGCCGACAGTGAAAGCGCAAGTTACAGTCCATTCTTGGACGGCGATGTTGGTCTTGCCTGAGCCGATGGTCTGGGTGGCGATCTTGCCGCCAGTGATGGTCAGATTAGCAATGGATGCGGCTGTGATTGTCAGCCCTGTGATGTTCGAGTCGGTAATGGTCAAGTTGGCGATGTTGCCGCCCAAGATGGTGCCAGAAGCGATCTGGGTAGTCGTAATGGTCGAGTTGACGATATTGCCAGCTGTGATTGTCGTGCTTGCGATGTTGGAACCCGTAATAGTGGCAGAGCCGATGTTCGAGCCTGTAATTGTCGCACTAGCTATCTGACCGCCTGTAATGGCGGCAGAGCCAGAGATTTGGGTCGTCGTTATCGTCGCATTCGCTATGTTGGTCGCCGTAATCGTAGCAGACGCAATTTGACTACCAGTAATCGCGGCGGTACCACTGATCTGCGTGGTAGTGATGGTTGCGTTAGCGATGTTAGTGGCCGTAATCGTGGCGCTGGCAATCTGGGAACCTGTGATAGCAGCCGTACCGCTGATCTGGGTCGTGGTAATCGTCGCGTTTGCTATGTTCGTGGCGGTAATCGTCGTCGAGGCGATGTTGCTGCCTGTAATCGTGGCAGAGCCGATGTTGGTTCCGGTAATGGTCGCAGAGGCGATCTGGCTACCCGTAATCCCCGCCGTGCCGCTGATTTGAGTCGTCGTGATGGTGGCGTTGGCGATGTTAGTCGCGGTAATGGTGGCCGAACCGATATTGCTCCCCGTGATTGTGGCCGAGGCAATCGCCGTGCCTGTGACAGAAGCGGCGGTCAAGTAGGTGCCGTTGATGGAAGATCCAGAACCTGTTGTGAGCGCACCTGTGATTGTGGAGCTTGTGGCTGTCAAAGCCCCTGCTTCAGTAACCCTGAAGGGAGCGGTTGCCCTGTTGGCGAAAGAAGCACCTGCCCAGAAGCGAACGTCATCCCCTGCTGTGACAGTGGAAGCCAGGCCCATCGAGTCTGCTGCGTCCTTGACGTAATCGGCTCCAATAGTGAACCCGCCAATGGTGCCGGAAGAGGCAGTCAGGCTTCCTGTGATGGTGGCAGACGTAGCTGTCAACGCACCTGCGGCAGTAACAAAGAAAGGCGCAGAAGCTCGATTGTCATATGTGGCTCCAGCCCAGAAAGCAACGTCACCAGAAGCTGAAGCAGAGTTGATGCCAGCAAGATTGCTGCCGGTGCCTACGTTAATGTTAGCAACATTGGCTGGACCAGCGACGTAACTAAGGTTGTCTCCAAGAGATCCTGTATACAAGGACTGCGGAGCAATAGCGATGTTGTTGTAATCAGCTATCCCTCCGTTGTAGGAGTTTGAAGAACCGCCATAATCGGAGATCCAGGGCGCGATGAGTGCGCTAGACCAGTCCTCTCGTCCGCGAGAGAGGATGCTGTTGTAGCCGACATCAGTTACCGAGATCCCGTTATAGCCCATAGCTAATGCTGATAGTCGTGATCCTGGACATCTTCATTAGGGAACTCAATGCCTGTCAGAGTCCATGGCGATCCAGAGTTGGCTGCAGAGAGCTTCGGCGTGAACTCATAGCCCTTCATATCGTCGAAGTTGTGGAAATACTGGTTGTGTTCCACAATAGAACCCAACTCCATGAACCTCCCGTTGTCTGCCTTCAATGACAGGTTCAGACCCTGGAAGTGTTCGGCAAGAGTCACCAAACCACCCACCGTCTTCACCCTGCCTCTGGTCGTGAAGACTATCGGATACATTTCCAGTTCGCTGTAGATCATGACGCCATTGTCGGTGTTGCCAGAATCCATGACCTGTACGAAACCACTGGTATCACCTCCGATAGAGCCGACATTGCCGCTAGAATCAATGTAATGCGAGAATACCCTGAAGGAATCTGCACGGTTGAACACCGTCCACGTCTTGTCGGAGATCGAATACACCACACAGGCGTTGCTGTAGGTGTTTTCTCCAATGGTGACAGAACCAATATCCCATTCGATGCTGGTGCCGTTAGTTCTTGCGGCAACACTGGTGTAATAGCTGGCGGCGATGGCTTCAACATATCTGGTGATGGCGCGGGAGATTTTCACGGGCTTGCCGCCGTCTGTGGCATAGAAGCCAACTGTGTTAGCTCCCTGTCCGAAGAAATACGTCACACCTCCATCGTCTGTGACAACAGATTCTCCTGATGGAGTTCCTACAGCCCCGATCCTGTCCAATGAACTGTCGTCGTATCGGTAGAGACTCCGCTGCTTGAAGAGCAGGGCAAGCCTACCGTTGCCTGTCGCCCATGTAAGACCTCCTGAGCCGTCGTTGGGGTTCACCTGTACGGTTTTTTGGCCTGCCGTCCAGGAGATCGCTCCGCCTGACACAATAGAGGACAAGGTGATGGTGTCAGGATTTGATGAATCACCGCCTGTCAAGACCCTTGCGTTCAGGATAGTTGCGAATGTAGAAGTAGGCCAATGGGCGATGTCAAGGTTGCCGCCAGTGGCAGCAAAGGAAGTACCGTTGGTAGAGCTTTTGGCGGTATCAGTTCCGTTCATGTAAGCAACCTCGTTCAGATAGGTGATGAAGCGCGTCTTGAGTGTGGTTGTGAGGCCTGAGGCAGCGGAAGCCCACGACGATCCGTTGTAGGTGTACACAGAACCGTTCACCACAGCCAAGGGCTTGTTGATAGAGGCGGTTATGAAGTTGGTCAGCCCTCTGAGGGTGTTACCAGCAGAGATCACAGCTCCGAGCGCGGTTGAACCGAGACGCTGGGAGACTGAACCGCGAGGACGGTCAAACAGAACATTGATAGCTTTCGCTACTGCGTTGGGCGGCATCAAACCCTTGCCAACTGAGAGATCGTCAATCAGACCTCCTGAAAAGTCGGCGTAGATGAAGGGTTGTTGAAGCTGGTTAATCATAGAAGCCAACCAGGACGACGACCACGATTAAGACGACCAGGAATCTCTGGCACCAAGCGAAGTTTCTGACCACTCAGCTCGTTCTCGATAAGTTTTGCGACCTCTCGCTCGAACTCAAGGACAGAACCATCATCAGCTGCAAGGTTGCCATTAGCATTCTTCTCCTTGATCTTCATCTTGAGATAACTGATGACGGGCTTCGGATCGTTCACTGTGATGGAATCCCCATCAGAATCAACCCGCACCACCGTCTTGTAGTAATCGAGCCAGTAATTCCTGCCGTTCCAGTCAGAAGACGGAGGAGTGTCAAACAGAACCGTTCCGTTATCAACGGTGTAACGGAAAGGTTCACCGAAAGTGACGTTCTGCCAGACCTGGGTTCCATTGCTGATTCCTGCAGAGAAGGCGGTCATTCCCGACAGCACCCCTGTCGAGCGCGTGTTGGTGGTGTAGCTGTAAGAAGTGCCTGCGATGTTGATGGTGCCAGAATCATCGAAATCCCTGGAATCAGACAGGGTGACTTGCGTGTCGTTGATGGAAACAGCCGCATTCAGTGTCGTGGTGGCTGAAGCGTACATGATAGACTCGTAGGCAGTCTTGTCAATGTAGGTCATGTTACGGCTCTTGCCGATCCGAACCCCAAGGATGGACTTGTTCGTCCTGTTGTCCTCGATGTCGGTCGGGAGGGTGAAGCCCTTATCGCCTGTGGTCACGTTTCCGGCGTCGTATTCCTCAGATACCAACCAAGACCAGCGTTTCAATCGCTTTGAGACCTCCAGTTCGCCCAAGTAGATATTGTCGTAGACCCACTGGTTCGTGAACTTGTCTCCGATCTTCTCGCCCATCTGCCTGAACGCCTGTTCTCTGATGAAACCGACGTTCTTTGGATCGAAGCCAGCCGCAGCAACAGCGTCAGCATAGCCGCTGTAATACGGAGTGGTGGCAAGAGAGTTGTAGAAGCGTGCGAAGTAGTAGGAATAGGTGGTTCCTGAGACAATATAGTCAGTGAAAAGCCCGCCTACATTGATATTTACCGTCGCGATTGTGGTCTTGGAGCCAGTGGCTGACGAAGCACCAGAGATTTCTACCTGATCGTACAGTATTTTGGATACAGAGCAGTCAATTCCGTGAGCGAAAGTGACCGCTTGGGAGGTAAGCGAAGTTCCAGCGGTAATTGCGCCGTTCACCCGCTTGATCTCCGCTGCTTCATTGCCCAGACCTTCGAAAAGCAGGAGGTCTTGAGGGTCGGTGTTGCTGAAACCCAGGTTGCTCTTGACCGTCAAGGCGGTTCCTGACGCTGCGACAGAAGCAGTGAGGTACGTGCTAGGCTCCAGCACCTCTGGGTGCAGGACACGCAGCTGGTTGTCTCGCACCTTCAGGAAACGTGGGGCTGGATAAGCCATAGGTTTATTGATTTACAGGAGGAGTAGGAGCTTGGACTTCCGGAGTACGAGCGACCTTCCAAGCCGCCCTGATTGCCACGAAGCCCATCGACATCAGGACATCACTGCGCAGAGAAGGGAATCCGTGTTGTCCGACTTGAACTGCTACAGAAAGAAGAAATGTAGATACGAAAGTATCTACCGCAGACACGATGTGCTTCTTCCAAGGTTCAGGAAGCGCATTCCATTTAGCTTTGAGCCAATTCATATTAGCTGATGAGAAGAGTTATCGCGTTCTTGACGATATTTCTAGCTGGGTTGACGGCTGGGATGAAATTGACCGCCTCGACAAGCTGGGAAAGCATCTGGCCTTCGATGAGCAGGTCTTTGGTGTCTGCTTGTGTAGGCTGCCCGATGAGAGCGAGGTACGACGTGATGGCTTTGAGCGGATCGCCGTAGCGGGTCGAGAAGCGAATCTGGTCTCCATGGGCAGGATCATTCACGATGAGATCGGTGTCTGTGAAATCTACGGTCAGGAGCCAGTGGGGAGAACCGGGAGCAAGCTGGATTTCTACCGGAACGGGTATTCCCCTTGCCACCAGTCGTTTGATACGGAACAGGGCTTCAGAAGGCTGAAGGATTCCGAGTTCTCCTATTCTGATTGCATGAGCATCGTTTGTCGTGTCAGGCTCATCCCACCAGAAAGTATGAGGATAAACCTGTGGAATGGCTTCATGGAGCAGTTCGCCGTTGTTATTGAAGCCCATATGGGCATTAAGCGAGTCGATGAAGGCTATGAAGTCCAAGTCCTGATAGCCCATGACCTTGAGAGCCATGAAGCAGTCGGAGAGCAGGCATCCATCCTGACCCACGGTGAGGCCGGAATTGCCGAGTGGCTTGCCAGACCACCGAGGATCAAGCTGGCTGATTACGGGGACATTCATATGAGTGCTGTCGCTATTCTGATGTTCCAACAGGCGGTTCCGAAGATGAGCAGGGCGAGGATGACTACGAGCCACTTCTCCCATGCATCACGCATACGTTACGGGCTAGTGGAGTTAGAGGAATCGACGTAAGTCAGCTTGTTTCCGTCTATCTTGTTCTCGATCCTGACTAATCGCCTATCCATGTCGTTCAGCTTCTGCCAAACGACGCCGAACGAGGCGGCGGCTCCGGCTATCGTGATGACCAAGCCGATGGTGACCTTGGTGGATTGGTCAAGCGTCATATCAAGGCATCTGCACCGTCTCAAGGTGAATTTCTCCAGTTGAACCAGTGGCGTTAGAGAGGTTTTCTACAGCCGACAGGAACTGAACGTATACGTCAGTGGTTCCCGTGATGCTGGGTAGATCGCCAAGGATCGCAGAAAGGCCTGTCCCTACCTCTGCTGCTCCGTCGCCATAGACGGTATTCGCAGCAGCTTTTGCGCTGGAAGCCACGACGTAATCAATATAGGCGGTTCCGACGCGTCCCAAAGATACGGTTAGTCCAGTGAGGGTTCCTTCTTGCCCTGTGATGATAATCAAGGCGCGCTCAACCCTTGTCTTGGCTGGAAGCGTACAGACCTTGATGTTGTTGACGGTGCCAGAAAGGGCTGTGATGTTGGCATTAGTCCAAGTGAACTTATGATAGGATCGCTGAAGTGCGCCGGAAACTGTCCTGGTCAAAGTTCCGGCTGTGACGGTCGTCCCTGAAACAGTGTTGTTGCCCAAGACGATGGTCTTGTTGGTGAGGACTTGAGAATCAGAAGTGCCGACTATCGTTCCAGTAGGAGCGGTGACGGCAGTAACAGCTGAAGTCCCGTTGCCCTTCAGGATGCCAGTCAGCGTGACAGCTCCGGTGCCACCATTGGCTACAGGTAGAGTTCCTGTGACTTCAGCCGTATCGAGGCCAACGTCTGGACCGAGGTTTTGGTAACCTCCAGTAAATCCACTCATATCAGTTTGCTTCCTGAATCCTGTAGCGCACGAATCCGCTCACTTGGTGAGAGGCTGATAGGTTGATCTTGAAGGCACTGTTGGCAGACAAGGTGATGATGCCGTTCTGGTTCTTGATGGTGTTCTCGATAATCATGCCCTCAGAAGCCACCAGAGGATACGCGCCGCCGTAAGCCGTAGAACCATCCTTCAACTGGATGGTATTGGCATTCGTGTCAAGTTTTAAGTTCAAATGGTCGATACAAATCTGGCGTCCAACACCAGGAGCAGCGATGACGGTGTTGTCACCTGACGTATTCAGGTTGATGTCAGCCTTTAGAAGATGATCGTTCCACATATTGTTTGGTGTCTAGGGGAACACCCAGCCTGTTTATCTGTTAATAGAAACTGTTAGGTAAGTCGAGAAGACATAGGATCACGCTCCTTTTGATAAAGGGCTTTAGACCCGTAGTTAGGTGTCTTGCGATGGCAAGATTCACACAAAGTTCTGCCGTTGAAGACCTCGAATCGTAGGTCTGGGTACACGCAGAAGGCCATGATATGATCGGCTTCTAGGTTCTTGGTACTTTGGCAAAGGACGCACTTGTATCCATCCCTCTCGAAGACTTCATGTCTCCATAAGGCATAGGCGATTGAACCGCGTGCCGTGAGGTTTGGGTGGTTGATACCGCCACGCCAGAAGTGACTCTTCTCTCCCTTGAGGGATTCCGACATCTTCAAGCGGGTTTCGATAGGACGTTGTTTGCCATACCAGAAGTTCCCTGCACCCGAAAGCTTTTTACTGATTTGCTCCCTGACGCTGGCTGGTCTTGGTATACCAAGTTTGGAAGCGGCTATCTTGGTCTTCGCTTGCTCTGACAACCTATGCGACTTGTTGGGGTGCGGCTTTCCTAGGTGAGCGAGGCGCATATTCAACCTGGCCTGCGCAGTGAAAGGAGCTTTCTTCTTGCCTGTATGAGCTAAGGCGATCTTCCGCTTGTGCTCATCTGACATTTTCTGTCCTTTTGCTGGCATACTCAGTTACTTTGAGTCGTTATTGGGCGGAGTCGGGGGAGAAGTAACCTCCCCCAACTCTTTATAACTGCCGTCGCCCGTCTTGCTATTCTACCGTATGAGCTGAGATTTAGGCTAATCTCACGCTTTTGTGGGGTAGACAGTAAAATAATATGGCGTGCCGCCGAGATCAATCTGGATATCAACGTTGGTGCCAGACAGGGCGGAAGCAGCCGCATTCTTGAGGTTCTTCAGCGTACCGCCATTGGCGCCAGTACCTGTGAAGGTAAGACCCTTAGCGTTGGCAGAGACTACCAGATAACCGGAGGTGACAACCAAGTCACCAGCCGTCAGCGTGAGAGCTGCCGTACCAGAGGCGTTACCAGCGATGACAGTTGCGCCGTACTTGGCAACCGTGAACACGCCACCAAGGCTCATGTACTTGCCAGTAGTGAGTCCTGCTTCAGCAGAGGGCGAGTAGATGCCGATACCATCCACAAGTCCGGTAGCGTTGACCGCGAGAACCGTACCAGCGGTGGTGGAGTTAGCTGTGATGTTGACGAAGCCGACGTTTGAGGTCGAGGTGAAGACGCCCGTAGCCGAGAACGAGATTGCACCATTGGTGGCAATTGCTCCAGCGGTCGAGGTCGTGGCGCGGAGAAGCGATCCAGAGGTGAGGCCGGTCGTGGAGGTCAAAGAGACCATCACGCCAGTCGTCATGGCACCTGCTGACATGATGAGCATTCCAGTTCCGGTATAGGCTCCGGTCGTGACGGCAGAGATCAGGTTACCAGCGACCGCAGCGGTGGTGGTAAGTTCGATCAGCTTGCCTCCAGTCGTGAAGTTGGCGGTAGCGGCGGTGATGCGGAGGGCTGAACCTGAAGTCAAGCCAGCGACGGCGACATCTACCACAGCGACAGAAGTACTGGCAGCGGCAGCCGTGACGCACAGTGCCGTACCGGTCGTGAGGCCGGAGGGCGTGACCGCGACGAAGGAGTTCGTGGTGACACCCGTGTAGGTGCCAGAGCCAGCGAATACCGCAGCTGAGTGAGCCGTCAGGGAGTTGGCTGTAACCGACAGGACGTTGGCGGTTCCAGTTGACGTGACGGTGACAACACCATCGCTCATCGTCAGGTTGCCGAGGGTCATCGCAAGGGAGTCGGAAGAAGCCGTGCCAGTCAAGGCGATGACGCCGTTCTCTCCGATGGTGAAGTCGTTCGTGCCTCCGACAGACTCACGGCAGTTGAGATAGAAGCCGCCGTTGTTGGCGGTATCAGACAGCTGAAGCTGCAGGAGCGATCCTGTGGTCAGCGAAGTCGAGCGGATGCAGACCGCGCCAGCAGAGTTCGCGTTAGCTCCGAAGGTCGTGAGGGTGTTGTTGGTGACCAGGACGTTCGTGACCGTATTGCTCGTGCTGATGAAGGTGGCGTTGCCATCCGTCATCGAGAGGTTGTTGCCGAGCTTTACCACTTCAGCGCCGTTGGAGGTGTCGAAGGTCATCATCGTGGTCGCGCCAGAAGCTCCGATGCGCAGGGAGGTCGTTGAGTTGTCGAGCAGCGTCCAGACAGCAGCTCCAGTCGTAGCCAGAGCGGCTGAAGTCCCGCTGATTGAAACTCCGGCAAAGGTGGCCGCACCTTGACCGGTAACGAGCCAAGTGGCACTGGTACCCTGGATGTCGGTGTTGGTCGCAGTCGTGTTGGTGATCTGAACCGCGACGCCGGAAGCTCCAGCAACGTTCGTGACGCGGAGGACGTCCGTGGCGGTATTGCGGTTACCGGCGATGATGTAAGCGGTGTCAGGAGTCACCGTGAAGGTGGAGTCCTGAGCGAAGATGGATTCCCAAGAAGGCGTACCTCCTGCGCCGCCAGCTGCACCGAGAATGGTGGTGCCGGTACCGCTGTCGAAGACCAGCTGGTTTGAACTGTTGACGTACAGGACGCGTTCCCCTGAGGTAGTGACTGGCGTCGAGAGGGGCGTCTCGAAACGGATTGCACCGTTGGACTCTCGGAGGTTCAATCCACCGACGCCGGTGTAAGTCCGGTTATTTAGTGTGGGCAGATGTTTATGTGTTAGGTCGGAATGCGGTTGCCGTCTCTAATGTTGATGTCATGCCATCTCAAGCACAGCAACCGCTGACCGTTAAATGCCGCATGAGGCGAAGGAAATTACCACCATCGGTCGTACATCACATGACACTTTCGGCAAAGCCACAGGTAGTCTTCACGTTTTACCGTGTACTCATGGCCCTGCTTCTTGGCCCACTCGATAGTCCAGCGGTTGTTTTGCTTTGAACCTTGCTTTTCGCAGTGTTCACAAGCAAGCGGACGTCCGAACTTCTTGGTGAGCTGAATATGCTTTTGCTGGTAGCCGATCTTGTCTTCGCCTTTCCACTTGTTGTTGAGTGGTCCAGCGCGGTAGCCTTTCAGGCCCTTGTTCCAAGAGGATTTGCCTGCTTGGAACGAGCCTGAGTTAGGTTTGCAGACACCCTTTGTGCCCGCATTCCATGACGATTTGCCTTTCTTAGATTCCCAGTAGCAGGTGGCAGAGCAGTACTTCGCTCGTGTTTCCCATTCCGCCATGCTGCATGTCGGCTTCTTGTAAAAGACCGTAGAGCAGACTCTGCACATTTTCGAGAGCATCTTTTGGTACTTAGGAGATTTAATATCTCCATCATACCGAGGATACTCTCTAATGTACAGGTGCTAACTCATGCGTTTGCCCCCGTCGAGCTAAAGAAGCCGCGAGGGTCATTGTGTCCGTAGGCAAACGACATCGTGGCGGAGTGCTGAATCTCTTTCGTCTTGTAGACGATGTGCTGCTCATCGAGCTGGATCGGCTGGCTCTCGAAATACTGGATGCCGTACTCATCGGTCATGAGGTCGGTATCAAGCGCATGCCAGTTCGTAGCCGAGGAGAGGTTTGTCGTCGAAGTCGCGTCACCAGTGCCAAGGAGGTAGGGCGTGGCAACCAGATCGAACTCGTCAATGGCAGAGCCGTCGTTCGAGAACTCTCCAGGAATCTTGCCTGCCTTGAGCGCACCCTTGACTTCCATGGCGCGGAAGTGGGCGGCGGAACCCTGCTTGACGATGATGGTGTCTGGATCCATCGGAATCGGCTTGCCCTTGGGGTTCTTGACCAAGGCGGCGACGCGCTCCAAGGCCTTGAGACCAGGGTAGTCGAGGTTCATGTTGACCGTCGTGCCGTCGGAGACGAGGTTGGACCAAGCCGTGCCGCCGTCCTCACGCGTGTGGGAAGCAGAGCGGAGAGCGAGGCCGTCACCACCAGTCGTCGTGACGGAGTAGTTGCCAGCGTCGTCGCTCGTCGTGTAAGCCGTAAGGCCAGCAGCGTCGAGCTTCTCGTGCATCAACTCCTCACGGCGGGTGTGGCAAGCGTTGTTCAGCTCATTGACAACGCGAACCAGGTCGCGCTTCTTGATGCCGAACTTCCACATGTGCCAAGAGAAGCCGAGGATCTTGCCGTACAGAACCTGCGTGTAGGTCTGGTCGAAGCCCTGCACAGGAGACTCAGCGACGATTGTCGCCTGTTCCGTGACACGAGCAGCAGAACCAAGCCCAGACAGGCTCGAATCCTTCATGTAGTAATCGGTAACTCCGGTCGTGACGTTGCAGAACTTGCGGAAATAATCTTCTTTATCATCGGTGCCTTTCAGCCAGATTTTCTGGATGGAGACGTCGATGAGGTCAGCGGCCTGACCAAGTGTAAGAGGCGATGCCATATATGGTCAGGTTAATTAGGTAGAAGTAGACTGAAGACGAGTGAACTGACCGATCATCTTCTTGTCGCCGACTGCGCCAACGAGGGAGCAGGGTGTGAACACGCCAGTCGGTCCGGTGACGTCGGAAGACGTGTTGGACAGGTTGGCATGGTCGGTGAGAGCGCAGCTCTCGAAGAGCTGGTCGGACGCGGTGTTGTTCGTGCAATCAGCTTCCCAAAGTTGGGAATCAGTGACAGGAACAACCTTGATTACGGTGGCAGCCGTGGTGATGGTTTCATCAGCCACTCCCCAGATAGTGTGGATCGTGGAGCTGGCAGTCGCACGGGCAAGGACGTTGCCGGAAATATCCAGCAGGTCACCTTGAGCGATAGCGACACCAGCCGTCACAGGACACGACACTGCGAAGTGGTTCGGCTCTCCACCTACGAGGCGAAAGCCCATAGGTTGATTGTTAACTGGTAAGTTCCTTAACTTCGTCGTCGGTGAATCCGATCAAGTGGTGAGCCATGCTCTTAGGAATGGACTTTCCGCTCGACGTCTTCACGGACGGTTTATCTTTGGTTGTTGAGCCTCCAGCTCCGGCCATGGAGGTGCTTTTCAGCTTCTCTTGGCTGGCAGCGGTGGCAGCCGTACCCTTGACAGGCAGAGGTTTCTGTTGAGGAATAAGCATCGCATGGGCTGAATCCAGGATCAGGGAGACTTCGGCAGGGTTGGCAGGGGCGCGGAAGTAACTGTTTACCTTGCTCTTCAAGGCGTTCCAGTTCTTATCATCCGGATCATTTTCCGGCAGATACTCTGGATGCTTGTTGAGCCAGTCGTTCTTCGCAGCCTCCTCTTTTTCCTTGTAGGTCATGCTGGCGAGTTCGTCCTTCTGGACGTAACCCTTGGCCTTGATGACCTTCTCGATTGTCTCTACGTCCTGTGGATTTACGCCCTCTACGACGGTATTGTCGCTTTTGGCTTGTACGACCAGCGGTTCTTCACGAACCGTGCGCCGTTCGCGCCTAAGATCGACAATTTCCTTCATCAGACTCTCTTTCTGGAGCTTTAGGGCTTCCAGAGCATCCTTGTCAGGATCTTCAGTCACTTCAACCGGTTTTTCGGCTTCGGTGCTGGCTTCTTCGGAGGTGGAAGACTCCTCAGGGGCGTTTCCCTCTGTCTCTTCGACAGTTTCTTTTACTTCCGTTTCGTCAGAACCCTTGTTCTGGTCGGGTCTAAGGTCAAGCATACCCATATGGCAAGTGTTTGACTCCTTTGTTTGACTTCCCGGAGATAGGAAGAACTTGCTTCGGATTAATTATACCTCGTATTGCAGAATAAATCAACAGGCCTATTCAAAACTGAATCCGACCTGGCTGGCAAGCTCCATCATTTGCTTAGCATCATCCAGTTTGAACTCCTTCTTCTCGTTCTTTGACTTGAAGATTTCATGCAGGAGGTTGCCTTGCTCGTCAGAAAGCTCAACTTCCTTCTCAACGTCCACCTCGTTGCCGTTTTCGTCCTTGGTATTCCACTTGTATTGCGGAGCAGGAAGATCATTACCCGCGTCGTCCTTGTTGACCAATCGAAGATTGACTGATTTGACGTAAGCCTCGTCCATCACCAGCCTATCTACGATCTTGAGCATCTTGTTAAGTTCAGTCAGAGTCGTGCCTTGCTTGCCAGCGTCGTTAAGAAGTCCTTGGAGGAGCAGGCGGTGGACAACTTTGAGCTTGAGAGTCTTCATACGGTTGCTTTCTTAAATTCGGGGTGTGATTTAACGATGGTCTCTGCGATCTTCTTGCACCAATGCTCTACGTCATTGATGTCTGAAGCGCGGCGAATCAGTCCAGTTGAGATGTCCTGCCCTCGCTTCTCTCCTACTCTGCGGTCGAATCTTTCGGGAAGCAGCACTTCGAGGATGAAGTTGCCGCCTGACGACTCTTCGATCCTCGCTACGAAGTCGTTTCCGAGAACCCTGTCGATGACGGCTCTCCATTCCTTGGGGAACAGTCCCGATAGGTCGGTCTTGTGGAAAAGTTCCTTTGGGGATTCTGGAGTAACGACGATGGTTTCTTTCTTCGACTCGGTTTCAATCTGCTTCTCGGCTACCGTCGTGAGCAAGTCGGTCAAGCGGTCAAGCCTGTCCTCGATCTTCGACAAGCGGTCATCTGGTTGATTGGTACTGACGGTAGCAGGGACGGGCTCTAGTGCAGACGGCATCTGCACGGTCTTTGAGGCATGAGTTTCCGAATGCTTGTCAGCCCAGCCCTTGCCCTTACTCTCCTTTCCGCATACTTCGCATTTGATGATTTCAGCCATAAGCTATTTACCTATGAATAATTTGTTCTTCTTGCCTAGGTTTCCTGCAAAGACCTCTTCTATCTCTGGCACGACGTCTATCCAAGGAGCGGTTACTTTCACGATGTCACCCTCTTTGTAGGTTCTCTTGGCCTTGAACTCGAAGGTGAGGAGTCTTTCAAGCTTTCTTATCTTGGTGAGCTTCATCGGCATTAGCTTCTTCTGATTCTCCTTGTTGCCGACCATCATCAGGATGTTCACCAGCTCGTTGCGCTCGACTTCTATCTCTTTGTCTCCTGAACGCAACCTGATGATCTGACAATCCTTCACCTTGGCGTGGTCGCTCCAGTTCACTTCCAGTTCCAAGTCAGAACCGTCGTATGTCTTGGTGCGAAAAATACGATGTTCCTGTATCACAGAATCTTGGCCAGCACCTCGCTGCACTTAAGGATTAACAGCTCCTCATCTCCGTCCTTCACCTTCTCGCCGCTGATGTCGCGGAACAATACGATGTTGCCAATCTCCAACCGACAAGCCGAGCCTTCCAGAAGAACGATTCCGTTCTTCGCCGCGTTCGCTTCTGGCCCGACTGCTACTATCTCACCCATCGGAATCTTCTTGATATATTCTTCTTCGATGATGATTCCTGACTTCTTCCTTTCTTCGACCTTTTGTCTGACGAGGATCCTGTCTCCAAGAGGTTGAAGCATACCTAGGATATGAAGCGGCGACGAGGAGCGACCGTTCGCTGCTTTGGGATCCTAGGAGGCTTGGGAGACATCGTATAGCGACCAGTCGCCTTCTTCATGGAGATTGACCTCTTAGCTACGGGCGCGTTGGGTACAAGCATATCACTTATTCTTAGTTAGATTCTCGATTTCGTTAAGGAACTCTCGCAAGCCCTCGGCCTTGGCTTCTTTTTCGATGGCTGCCTTCAGATAGGCGAACTCGGTTGTCCCTCCGTTCCTCACCTTGCTCCACTTCTCCGCCATCTCTCCTGCCAAGTTTCCGAGAACCCTGTAGGCGTCATCATGGTATATCTGCGCCAGCTTAGCTATGTCTTGCTTGGTCACACTACTTGATTATCTTCATTCCTTGTCCGGCTTTCTGGCTCATCTGCATGCCTGGATTCCTGCCGCCAGAGAGGTTGCTGGGTGGAACCAGAGGCTGCATCACGGGAGGTTGGGCATTTTGCTGCGGTTGAGTGGGGTTCTGTGACGGGGTCTGGCCTTGTGGCGGTCCAGCTTGAGGTGGTGGACCAGCCTGTCCGGCTCCGGGATTATGGGGTGCACCAGTCTTGGCATCAATGAACAAAGATTGTTCTGGAGGTGCTTCTGGCGCCGGAGGAGCGGGAGGCTTGATGCCTGCATACATCTCCAGCATCTGCTGCTGAACCTCGGGGATTAGAGTCTCGAACTTGATTGAGATAGAAAGCTTTGGAGGATCGGGAGGTGGCGGGGGTGGCGGTTGCTTGGCTGCATCAGCCATAGCCATCAAAGCATCCTTATCGAACCAGTCGCTCACGTCTTCCTCATAGACCTTCACTATCTGCTCAATTCCAGGGAGGAGGAGGGGAATGTTGATTGGCATAGCCAGCATGGTCTGCATGGCTGGATAGACCAAGTTGAACAGATCGAGCTTCATCCTGCGGGTAAGTTCTTTGCTGGGCGCAAGGACGGATTGCGGCTTGATACGGATAATTCCCTTCCAATCAAGGTGGTGCAATGGCAGATCGGTACCGAAACGATAGAACTGTTGCTCCTTGCTTTCGATCAGTTCGCCCTTGTCGTCCTTCTCCATGTTGTAAGGGACTTCTCGGTAGACATTGGCGAACTTGCGCTGCGGTTCTCCCTCTGACGGCTGGTTGCCGAACACCAGATCAGTCCCGTGCTGAGGACTCGCAGCTTCCTGAAGATACTTGGCGATGTCCTCGTCAGCCATCCCGACTTCCTTCAACGCACCTTTGAGGGTTTCATCATCGGTATACTCCAAGACTTCGGGGGTGGAGAGAATCTGCTTCTGCCATGAGAGGGTGATATAGGCCTCCTGTTGGAGAGCGTCAAGGATGTAATCAAGCGGTGCTTTCATCCTCTCAAGAGCCGATTCCTTGCTCTGGAGATCCTGACCGAGGGTCTTGTTGCCGCTCTGTCCAGTCAACTGCTGAATCACTCCGCTGATCCTGTCCTTTCTTTCCTGCAGGAAGTCCAAACCCGTCCATGCTTCTTGTCCTGGACCAGGAACTTCCATGAAAGTGACGCCCTTAGCATCGCTGGTCTGTTCAAGTCCGCCAGGACGAACCACCAGCTGTCCGTTCTCCCCAAGGATCTGCGTACCTTGATAGAAGGCCATCTTGTAAATGGCGAGGGTGAGCTGGTCCATCGTCATGTTCAGCATCCTGTCGTACAGCACGCTGTCGTTCCGCAGGATCTCCCAAAGGCCGATGCCATAAGGGCAGCGGTCATCACGAAGAGTCCAAGGAGCGAATGTCAGCGAGAGAAGCCCATCATCATTCGGCAGCGGGGATTGGTAGAGAAGAACTTTCTGGCTTGGAATCCAGACAGCGTAGATATCAAGCACCTGATTCTCATAGAATCCTACGGTGATGTTCTCGTTTGTCTGATTGTCGGCTTGGACCGCATCACCACCAGCGGACGTAGCGTCAGGCTTTGCATACTTGCTGTCCTTGTAGTCGGCAAACACCTGATTGAACTTGTCCTGCGAGAAGTCAACTTCGATGTAGCAGTCGTCCATTGACGAATAGTCTCCGGGACGGGTGAGTTCGCTCAACCAAACCTGCTGCGGGTTGTAGCTCTCACGGCAAAGATCGTTGAACTTGATGACCGTCTTACTTTCGTAGACATCCTTCTCTGGCTGGTCTGGATAGTATTCGGTGCGGATTTGCTTCTTCATCCTCACCAGCTTCGGATATGTACGGAAGAAACCGGTCCCGTATTTGCTCATGTTGAACACGAAGTTCTTGAGCTGCTGCTTGGCTCCGCTGACCTCCCATGAATGTTTCCAGTTGCCGTAGGCAAGCTTGGTGTTCTTCTCGAACCTCTTGCTGTCTGGAATAAAGACAGCTTCTGGATTTTGGTCGATGAGAATCGCAATAGCGGTATTAACCTTGACGTAGAAATCAGGGCTGGCCATGTCGCTCTGCCAACCTGAATCGTCTCCAAGCTTCACGAGGCGGGAGCGTAGCCCAGTGTCTTCATCAGACACCAATCTCGTCTTGCCTTCCGTGGTCAGTTCGTGAGGTTGGTATTCTTTCTCTGCCTCGTTCCAGATATCCTCGATGCTTTTGGTGTTGTTTCTAAGCTTCTGCTTCCTATACTCCTTCATCTTTTCCACGCGCTTCGAAAGGAACTCAAGTGTATCGCGCTTCTTCGTATTGGGATCGTAGCTCTTTGACGGCTCTGTTTGCTCTGGGATGACGATGTCGGGCATATGTTTGGGGAGCTTTGGCATTCCACTCTCGTGGCCTAGCCTCGGCGTCCATAAAACGCATTAAGTCTTTGGGGGTTGAGTGTCTTTCTCATCTTCATCTCATGTAGTTTTTGTTCTATAGGACTTTTCGGTGTTGGCGTCTTCATCTCTCTTAGGAACTCCAGCGTTCCCCTTACTGCATCAGCCGCATGATCCTCGCCTGACGTATCCAAGTCTTCGGGATGCCTGTCGTCGTGGATGAGCGTGGGAATGGTTCTCACGGCATTGTAACATGTCTTGAAGAAACGCATCTTGGGGCCATCGCGCAAGTACTCGTGAAAGAGCGCCCATCCTGCCAACCTGTTCTTGGGCCACGGTTCGGCGTTGACCCCGTTATTGCGATAGATGTCGGCTATGGTCTCGCCGTTGCCCGTCCTTGAGTAACACGCGCTGTCGATCAGGGTGAACCAATATTTTTCGCCCTCCGACAATCTTGCTATCTCCTTGGCGTTCACGTCGGCATCGACCCCGGCTTTGTAATATTCACGATACCACCAAATCGCACCGTCATGATCCACCGCGCCCCACATGGCGGCGGTGGGGGCGGTACGCCCGTGGTCAATCGCCCTGAACTTGCGCCAAGTGTCGGGAATGGGAAACGGTTCGATCACATGGACGTTGGAATTGAACTCATTGAAGAACTGTCCCTCGAATATGTCGAAATCGCCGTCGCGCCACGCTTTGCCGAGATTGCCGCCCAGTCCTTCCAGGTAATCCGTGTACTCGACATTTAGGTACGGATTTTCCCGATAAGTGGACGGCACGAAACGCGTCTTCACTTGCCGATCTGATTTGAAAGGATCGACGAACATCGTTTTTACGTCCTGATGCCCCGTTCCGCCTGGGTTGAACGACGCATACAATCTCGGTCGCCATCCCTGCTTGCTCGTTCGCATCGAGCCTAGCAGTTTATCCACGCGTTCGCGCTTGAGCTGGTTCAATTCCTCAATAGCGATCAGGTCGTATTCGATGCCGATATATTTGTCCACGTCGCGTTCGTCTTGGAAACCGCCGAGCACGACCTTGGATTTGTTGGGGAACACGAGCGTGTTGCCGCTCCTGTTGTACTCGTAGTTCGTCCTGCCTGTCAGCACCTTGCCGATCAAATCCTCGAACGATTCCTTGGCGGCGATGCCCGTCTGTCGGATGAAAAGGCACTTGAGGCTGGGAACGCGTTGGCAATCATCGAGCGTGACTTGCGCGAAGATGGCATGGCTCTTGCCGGGACCGCGTGCCCCGCCTGCTCCTACCTTGTCGGGACCGCCAGTCACGTCGCAGTGCCTGGCGATGGCATGGAATCCAAGCTGCCACGGCAGAGGCGCGTATCCCCTTGCCAAAAAGTTCTCCAGCTGGTCGCGGGGAACTCCTGCCTGCTTCGCGCTCATCACGAGGTCGTCAATCGCCTGTGACGGGCTTTCCATAAATCTTGTCGATGGATTGCATGAGAATCGGCAGAACCAGCACCTTGCCGTCGCCCAACCCTTCCAGTTCGCCCTTCTGCGCGAACTCCTTTTTGTTCTTTCGCTCCAGATACCACTGGGCGTCTTTCGCTTCACTTAGCGAATCCATCACTGTTCTGCGTGCCTTCAGAAAAGGCGTAGCCCTAAGCTCCTCCAATCTTGCTTTCAGCTTCGGATCGCTCTCCATCCAATTGTAAATCGAGGATTGGCTGACACCAGCGTAAAGAGCTATCTCAGGCATGGTGCAGTCCATAGCAGCCGCCTCCTCAATCTTTTGGAGGACTATCGGCGTCAGCTTCTTTGGATCGGCAATTTCCATATCACCCGCATCATATCATTTTTCCCATTCCCCCGCCACCCCATCCCCCCCACGGAAGAGGGTCAAGGGGCGGCTTGAATCACTGAAGTGGAGACCCCGCTATATATAGGCCAATGTCGGTTGTGTGTTTTTGACAAATTCACACAGGCATTTGTAAAACTTACCAAATCGGGTACATACCTGCAATTTTTCTCATTGTGAAATTTTCGCTAACACAACATTTTTTATTGGCCTATATATAACGGGATTGACCGTGGAGGCTGAGCTTAACACTTTGCCTCCACTCCCGCCTTATTCTATGTCGTGGTGCCTCCACCATGCAACGCTCTGTTCGCCTTTTGTTCGCCTGTTATCTGTTCGCTTCTTGTTCGAAACTCCATTTTTACCTGTTTCGAACATCGTCATCTCAGATGGACTTACCCACAGTTGAGGCATGGCAATTTAATTGGTACGATGTGGAGGCTTTACACTATGTGCATAACCTATCTCGGAAATAACAAGAGCCGTCGGTGTGTACCCCGCGTTCGCGCTGGTGTAAAGCATCATATCGACGGCTCTTTTTGTTCCTGAACGGATATGCCTACCAACAGGGAGTCTTTCGCCAACTCCATTCGCCTGTATTCGAAGATGGGCTGGAAGGCCATTCCGGGCGTCGTGTATTGGGGAATCGACAAGGATGGCCGACCTAAACGGGAAAAGAACCCGTTGGTGACGTGGACTGACTATCAGGATCGTTTCCCAACGCAAGAGGAAATTGACCTGTGGTGCTCTTCCTCCATAGCCGATTACGCCGGGGTGTTCATAGTGACGGGACGCTACGACCCTTCGCTCGTGGTCTGCGGCGTGGACTTCGACCAGAAAGATGGCAAGCCTGATTTCCTGCCGTTCGTCGATGACCTGACTGACGCCCTGCGCACGAGAACCGCGTCGGGCGGCTATCACTACTACTTCAGGCACGACGTCGAGATACGCAACGCCACCGACCTGTTCAACGGCAACAAGGAGGGCGGCGACACCACCGTGGACTTCCGTGGCCAGGGCGGGGTCATCGTCGTCGGGCCGACGCCGCTGTGGAAGAACGATCCTCGGACATACGGCCTGGCCAAAAACGCCGTGCTCGCCTCATACGAGACCCCGAACCTGTGCAGGCCGGAAGATCTCCTGCCGTTGCCTTCCCGCTTCGTCGTGGCCATGCAGGCGAAGGAGACCGTCGGAAACGAGGAGTGGCGAAAGATATTCAACGGAAAGATAAAGGAAGGGACTCGCCACACCGTCGCCATGTCGCTCATCGCCAAGCTCCTGTCCGGCGTGACGGACGCGGATCACGTCAAGGGAGTCCGAGACCTCGTATATGCCGTCCTGAAGACGCAGTTCGGCATTGACCCGGCGAACGACATGGAACGCGACAAGATAGAGCAGATGTTCGCATGGGTGATGGAGAAGGAGAAGAAGAAGCGGACGCCGGAATACGAGAAGGCCAAGGCCCAGCTGAAGGAGGCCGAGTTCATCAAGGCGTCGGAGATTTGGAGCCAGGAAGCCTCCCCCGTCCGCGCCGAGTGCCGAGGCGACCTCGTGACCTACTTCGACAAGGACGACAAGACGATGAGGATCTCGTCCGAGCATTTCCTTTCGCAACCCGTCTTCAGGCGCAACCATCTCTTGGCTTACGGGAAGCTCCTGCCGACGATCACGCAAAAGAAGTTCGAGAAGTACGTCTCCGATATTCCGCTCAAGCAAATCGTCGGACAATCGCTCACGCTCGACGAGGTGCTGTACGACATCCTGGAGGATTGGACCATGGACAGGGAACCGCTGGCGAACGAGACTGCGGCCAAGAGGGCCACGAAGCTCAAGGGATACGCCTCCTATTCCGAAGGCGACCGCACCGTGCTCCTTTTTTCCCTTAAGTCGCTCCTGCCTGAACTGATGGAAGAGGGAATGAAGCCCAAGCGAGGCGAGATAACGGAATCGTTCCGCTCGCTGAAAATAGGGCAAGCCAAGACAAACTCATCTAACCTCTGGAAATATGTCACAAAGCCCGTGGATAAAGACGCTTCCTGACAAGCCGTTCGAGCAAGCGAAAGTCATCAAGCTCGCCGCTTCCGCCGGTTGCGGCAAGACGTACACCATCAACAAGACCATCGACGACCTCCTTAATTCGGGTGTCTCGCCTTCGAGCATCATGTACGTCGTCTTCAACAAGCGCACGGCATCCGAGTTCCGCGCCCGCTTCCCCCTCTCCAAGGACGACATGAGATGGTGGGAGACGCACCACTCCATCAACCTGAACCTACTGAACCGATCCCCGTCGCATGGGCGAAAGGAAGTCATGCCTCCGGGCGGCAAGAGGTGGACGGAATTCGGCGCGCTCCACGGCTACGAGTTCTCTTCTGACGAGGACGACGAGGTGGCCGAAGGCACGCGCATTCTGGGCGAGGTGTCCCGCAAGCTCTATTCGACAGAAAAGATGGAGGATGACGAGACGCGCTTCCTGTCGCGCCTCACTGACTTCGAGCGCGAGAACGAGTGCCGTTCTTACCTCACGATGATGTTTGACGCCCTGGACGCCAACCTGTTCCCGCCAGGCATCCGCTTCGTCTTCGTGGACGAGGCGCAGGACAACGGCAAGGCGCAGAACGACTACTGGCTCCGAATGCTGGAACGCCATCCCGAAATCGAGGGCTTCATGCTGGCGGGTGACGACAAGCAGGCCATCAACGGCTACAAGGGCGGCGACGCCGAAGGGTTCCTCTCCTTCCCCGCCGACATGTGCGTATCCCTCGGCGCGTCCTACCGTTGCCCGAAACCCGTCCTCGACCTTGCGAACGGCATCGCCGGGCCGATTGCCAACAGGTCGCCGCTCATCGACGAGAGCAAGGCATCGGCAAGCGGATCTGTGGATTACGCCCGTCGATTCCACGAGACGACGGACGTCATCCGTAAGTACGTCGCCGCAAGAAAGCCCGTTCTCATCCTGTCGCGGACGAAGAAGGTTCGCGGCATAGCCTTCGGAGCGGTCATCGGAGCCGGGCTGCCCGTCCATTCCGAGCCTGGCGACCGCATCCGCCGAATCTTCAGGGCGTTCAAGGACATGAAGGAGACTGGCATGGTGACGGCGCAGGAGACCGCCGTGCTGAATCCGAATCGTTCCACCAGTGAACGGTCATCCGACGGGGATCTCAAGATAAGCTGCCCGTATTTCGACAAGGCTTTCCGAAAGAGCCACATCAAGGACACTGACCTGACGGCTTCTCAAATGTCTTATTTGGAAGAGGCTAACGACATGCCTTCCGGCTCGACGCCACTCCAGGACTCCGCCAAGCTCGGTTTCACCGACCTGTTCATCAAGGACGTGTTCTCGGGAAAAGGGCCGGACGTCTCTTACTTTTACGGAGGGGCGAAAGTGGTGGCACTCGCGGAATCGGTCTCAAGGTGGGTAAGCGAGTTCGGGACCGATTACGCCGCAGTCAACGCGCTCACGATACACGGGGCCAAAGGCGGCGAAGCTCCGCTGGTCGTGCTGCTCACTGACATGTCAAGGACCATGGCGAACAACGAACGGGAGAACATCGAGAGCGAGCGCAGGGTCTGGGCGAACGACCACTCGCCGTCCACCGAGACGTCGACGGCCCCG
>CAZSAH010000013.1:0-34212 GCA_964605015.1 uncultured Alphaproteobacteria bacterium
CTTCACGAAAAGCAACGACTCTTCTTGGATTTGAGCTATTGATTGAGACGCCTCCCGAAGGGACAAGGGATGAGACGTCTGCAAGATCAGTGCCAAGGATTGACCAGGAAGAAGGTCCTCCTGTATGCGACGGAAACTTAAGGGATCCATCACCTCCTGGGGGAGGAGGGGGCGTCGCATTAACTAACGTAGAGGACCGCTTACGAAGGGTGTCTGTGGAATCGACCTCATCCCCTTTTTTGTCAGGTAAAGGGCCCCCCGAATAGGTGATTGATCTGGCCCGTGTTGGGGCGCGGGAGCCGTCACCAGCCTCCATGGCTGACGCGATATCCATCCAAAGAATGGAAAAAACAATCAGACAAGAAATAAACCGCTTAAACATAAAGGGGGGCCTTCTGTTCATGTCGCATAAAATGTGTGCCTTTCCTGTTAAAAAAGAGCTCTTCCCTTTACGGAGGGAATTGTAGGCGCCCATAGAATCAATAAAATCGCTCCTTTTCAAGTTTAAAGTGAGCGTTTTTGAAAGAAATTTCGTGTCTAACCCTAAGCCGCCAGGGATGGTTGAGCAGAAATCTTTGATCAGGCTATGGTAGGGATATAAACTTATCTGTTTATAAAATGACCCTGCCTAAAAAGAAAAGTTTGGTGCTGCATTATCTACTGGCTAAAACTGCACAAATTACGGCTCTCGATTGAGAGAGTTCAGATAGAAGTGAGACAAACGCAGTTTGTACCTTGGCCAGGCCGACTGTGATACCACGGGGCTAGCCCCGTGGTTTTTTCGCGCGTATAAAAAAAGTACCTAGAGATTTGAGGGCTGGATTTACTTCTCTGTAAAGGCGCTCAAATCTTGTAACACCTCATTTAAAACGCGGAGTCTTCGGTATGCCAGTCAACGGCATACCCATAAAAATTTTATATGAATTCAATTGCCCTGGGGGGGTAAGCAGTTTTATCTTTTTTTGGTTAATGTATTGTTTATGTTTATTAAATTCTTAAATTTATTTTTTTTCAACATTGCTGCAAAGTCTTGAGAGGGAACAGCTTGACTAAAAAGAAAGCCCTGACACATACTGCAGGATTCGTTTTGTAAGAAAGAAAACTGTTCCATTGTTTCAACGCCTTCAGCAATAACTGTTAAATTTAGTTGGGTTGCCATCGCAAGGATTGCCCGAACAATAGCGGCATCATCGGCATTCTCTGGAAGACCAGAAACAAATGATCGATCAACCTTAAGCTTATCCACAGGGAACAGCTTGAGGTAACTTAAACTTGAATACCCAGTTCCAAAATCATCAATAACCAAGTTCACCCCAAGTTCTTTCAGCTCTAACATAGAATTAAGATAAATTTGAGAGTTTTCCATAATAACACTTTCTGTCAACTCTATATTTAAATATTTTGCGTCCATTTTTGTTTCGTTTAGAATATTACTAACAATATTTGTAATATCTCTTTTTCTAAATTGTTGTCCTGATAAGTTGATTGCTATGTAAATGGGCGGCAATTTTTCTTGCTGCCAACTCACGTTTTGCAAGCAAGCATTACGTAAAACCCACTCTCCGATAGGAAGAATCAGCCCTGTTTCTTCCGCAATTGGAATAAATTCTTGAGGCGAGATCAATCCTTTCTTTGGATGATGCCAGCGAAGCAATGCTTCAGTCCCAACGATAGAACCACTTTGAAGATCAATTATAGGCTGATAATGCAACTTAAGCTGGTTAGCCTCTAGTGCCTTATGTAAATCATTTATTAATTCTAATTTATGCTGTGTATTTTTATTCATACCCGAAGAATAAAATTTATAGCTATTTCGACCTGAATATTTTGCCTCATACATTGCACTATCTGCATTTTTCAGAAGAGCGGCAACCGTTGTACCATCCTTAGGCAGGATCGTAATTCCCACGCTACTCGTGATACTCACTGTATGTTTATGGATAATAAATGGTTTCTCTATTGCTTCAAGACATTTGCGAACGATTGGGATAATCTCAGCTTCTTGAGAAAGTGAGGTTAACAAAATAACAAATTCATCTCCTCCCCATCTCGCAACCGTATCTTGTTCTCTAACGCACCGTTCTAGCCTTCTGGCGACAGCCTGCAGGAGAATATCTCCAAAATCATGGCCGAGACTATCATTGACAAGTTTAAAGCCATCAAGATCAAAAAATAATATAGTCGCCATTTTATTTGAACGTTTCGAATAAAGAAGTTCTTGCTGAATACGGTCATGAAGAATTATTCGATTAGGAAGCAAGGTAAGGGTATCATGGGTTGCCTGTTGTAAAAGTTGTTCTTCCATTGCTTTCCGTTGCGTAATATCTCGAAAACTGAAGACTCGTCCGATGATCTCATTGCCTCGCATCTGCGGCATCGTATAGCGTTCAAAAATCCTGCCATCTTTGAATTCTATTTCATCTTTAATTTCTTTTCCAGGTTCTACATTGTAAAGACGTTCGAGATCTGCAATAAATTTGGCAGGATCTTTTAATTGTTTCATGACATATTTTGCTGCCTCTTCATCGTTTCCTGGTCGTAAAACTTTAGAGGGCGTTTTCCACATCTTAGCGCCTCTTTGATTATGGCCTACAATCCTTCTATTTCTATCTACAACCAAAATCCCATCCGCTGTCGCTTCTAGGGTTGCACGGCTGAGCGCTAAAGCTTCTTCTAATCTGTTACCTTTTTCTAAATTTTCTCTTTCAACTTCTTTCCGGAGATTGATTTCTTTTTTTAACATGACGCTATTTTTATAAAAAAATAATATAAGAAAAAAAGTTGTAGCAAAAAATAATATTCTAATATAAAAAGGAAATATAGGTTGAGAGAACGATAGGAATCTATCTTCATAAAAAAAATTCTTCATTACATCAAATGGAATATAAGTAAATAAAACCATCAAAGCTACACAGGTAGCGATAGTGAAAATTAGTATGATCGAAGTGGTATTTAATTTTTTCATAAGAAATATTACTTCTCTTTCATCTATAAAAAAATTATATCAAAAATAAGTTGATAAACTATTAAAATATCTTTTTAAAAGAACGAAAGAGAAGAATTGTCTCTGACAATTATCTAATATTTTATATTAAACCCTAAGTTTACCATTAATGCCTCTGCTTTCACAGTTAATCCTTGAGCAGCAATGCCTGCAGGGCCATTTCCATTATCTTTAATTTTCTTATTAAATGCAATTGAGCCGCCTAAGTCAAAACCCATTGTTGGTGTAAGGTTATATGAAAAGCCAGTTGTGAGGACATGTTCATTTAAAGCAATAACTTCGTCCAATGCATTAAATAAAACATATTTACTTTGAATTGGTGTTATGCCGTAATTATAACCTAGACGTACGGTCCAGTCTGGACATATTTTATGCTGAACACCAAACTTGAAGACGAGAGTATTTCGCCATCCTTGACCGACTGGTGGGTTTGCCCCCGTAAAGGGAGAATTTTTCCAAAATAAAGCTTCTAGATCAAAAAGAACGTCCGTTTCTTTCTGCACATGAAAAGCGAGTCCTCCTCTAAGATTGGCTGGTAATTGAGGAGCGTACCTGAGAACGTCTCTATATTTTTCTAATTTCTGGAAATAGGTAGGCGTGGAAGCAGCAGCGCCTAAAGATAGCCATTGGCTTACATTCCATTGACCACCAACTCTGGCTCCAATACCCCAAGCATGGTCTAATTTATTGTTGCCTGTCGTGACAATCCCGCTTGGAAATAGGGTCAAATCGTTTTTCATCTGTAGATAACCCGCAATCAGACTAACACCATAGGATTGATTGCAACTCGGCCTATAGGCAAGTATTTGAGAAGAAAGAGCTGCCATGGTCTCAAGCTTACTAGGAGCAGAAAGAGCAGGCGATATATAGGATCTCTTGTACCTCGCATTGCTTCCTCCCCCTGCCGTCGAAATGCCAACGGACCATTCGGGATTGATGACGTAATTAAAGCCTAAATACGCTCCACCGTAGGTTCTGATTTGATTCGTGATAGGACCCGTGTAGGGAGGTAGAGGTGTTCCCCTTGTGAGTTGGGTATGAGATGAATCAATTTCTTCCTTTTGAAAGACAATAAGAGGATCAATGGCTATATCTCTTCCCACAGTAGCCATGAGAGCGGGATTGATATTTCCACTTGTGGAATCCAAGCCTTGAAGAGCAACCCCTGCGCCCCCCATCTGGCACATTTTAGATCCGAAGCAATAAGGAAACGCTCCGTTTGCCATAAGTGAATGAGAGAATACGGTCCCACTTAGAATGGTTAAAGTGCTGCTGATCAAAAAATGAGAAAAATGTGATGTGTTATTTTTTTTCTTGTACAAGGTAACCTCTTCTTTTTATAAAATTGAGTTTATGGGTATGCAGTTGACTGGCACAATCATTCCCATAGAAACTTAGTCCTAAACAGGCGATTATTACCCCAGATATCACACGAGACAACTCAACAAACAAAGTACCTAGAGATTTGAGGGCTGGATTTACTCCTCTATAAAGGTGTTCAAATCTTGTAACACCTCATTTAAAACGCGGAGTCTTCGGTATGCCAGTCAACTGCATACCCATAATTGAGTTTTATAACTTATTTAGTCCTATTTCTTAACTTTAGTTTCTTTCCTCGCTATCCATGTTCCTACAGAAAATACTCCAGCGTGACGAGCGGCAACAAGAGCCTTTTCACCTTCTCGGAACGTTTCCGATTCTGGCCCATCATAAATTAACCATTCAGGTGCTTCTTCATCTTGAAAAGCCCAACACTTAACGCCGTGATATAAATCACGCGCTATGAATACTTCTAGACCCGCATCTTCCATCATTTTTTTGTACCCCTCAACTGTTGCGTGCCACGGAATGAAAAAAAACCTATTTACAGGTTCCATAAATTTCAGGATCTGAGTTTCAGTCTGATACTCTCCAAATGGTCTTTGCACCCAATCAAGACCAACTATACGTCCATTGGGTTTAAGAACACGAGAAAATTCAGCAAAAGCTCTTGCTTTATCAGGCAAATGACAAACAGATTCATAAAATGTTATAGCATCGAATGTATTATCAGGAAAAGGAAGGTTTTTGTAGCCTGTGTCCTCAAGAGTCATAAATGTTACATTTTCTGCGAGACCAGCTTGCTTAGCTTTTTCACGTGCTGTTTGGTTTATCCTTTCATTATTTGTTACACCAATAAAAGAAGCACCTGAGATTTTAGCCATATGCAAAGTAGGACCACCTACACCAGAGCCAAAATCAAGAACTTTTTTGGTCGAATCAAGTTCTGCAAGCGCCGCTAGCCTTTCTTCAAGAATCTCACAGGTTCGTACACGTGATATTCCAGCTGTAATTGCGTCAGGATCACCATGATGCCAACGATCTTCCAGTATTTTCAAGTAACAAGGAAGGGCATTGTCGTAGTATTGTTGAACTTTATGTTCATGAGAAACTTCTTGATTTGTATTGTTCATATGTCCCTCTTGTTGTTATTTTTATTATCATATGACAAGTTATACTTGATAACTTGTTAAAATTAAGGAAAAACAGGGCACATTTTGATATCACTTTTTTCAAAAGAGAGATAAAAAACGGCCTTACTTATCTTCCCTTATTAGAAAGGAGTAAAGCACTTTTCTCTCCACCCTTCAAGACAAAAAACAGCCTGTAAAACACTTCCTTTTTATTGGCCTTATCGTCATTTAGATAGGGACCGTAGTCAAATGGCTAGGTCTCTTGTGTGATGTTACCATACAGGTGGATAGACAAAATAAACTAACTAAAATCAAAAAGTACCCCGGGATCATATTATCGGAATATATCCCAAGAATTGATATTAATATTAATGGAGCACCTCCGCCAAATAACGCACCTCCTATGCTGAAGCTTACGCCAACCCCTCTTGATCTTAGCTGAGGAGGAAAAAGGGACAGTAGATAGGCATGTTGCAAGGCAGAAATAGCAGCGTACATAAATGCAAAAATAAGCTCCGCTGTTAGAACAAGAATCCAGATACGGCTTGTTATTAAAATAAAAACAAAATATATAGTTGGTATTACTAATAAAATAACCACCCTAAATAGAAAATGCGTATCCACATAATCTGCAATATAACCAATGAGAGGGGCAAAGAGAAGATAGGCGGCAAAAGCATACATACATATTTGAGTACTCTCAGCCTGCTGCAAGCCAATAAATAGATGCAAATAAGTTCCCATGAACGCAACCATAACATAGGCAAAAGCCCCATCCATAGCGCCAATAGAAAATGCGGTTAATGAGGAAGCTTTATATTCAAGAAGAAATTTCCATGGAATTGGCTTAGGACCCTCTAGGGGGAAAAATTCTTTTATACTTCTTCGTAAGAGAACCCCCATAAAACTCATAAATGCGCCAATCAAGAAAGGAAGACGCCATAGGTCTAAACCCTCTATAGGGTAGTGGGAAAACTGCTTCATAGAAATTGCAAGGAGCCCCCCCATTCCTGCCCCAAAGGCAACCAACGATCCAGCAAGAGCTGGCCGATTTTCAAAGCTCTCGATAGCAAAAATTCCAGCATTATTATATTCACCACCTGCACAAATACCTTGCAGGAGGCGACAGAGAACAATCATGATCGGGGCGAGCATTCCAATAGACTGATAGGTGGGGAGTATGCCAATAGTAGAAAGCGTCAATCCCATCAAACTAATCGATAAATAGAGGGCCCATTGCCGACCATATTTATCGCCTATATAGCCGAATATAGCAGCACCCACCGGACGCATTAAAAAACTAGACGCAAATATGGCGTAAACCCAGAGAAGAGAAAGGGTAGGCTCTTGCGGCGGGAAAAAATTAGCGGCTATAATATCTCCGAATATTACAAATATAGTAAATCCGTAAAATTCAAGAACTGTGCCAATAATGCTTGCTAAAACGAGAGACATAGAATTATGAATATTAGTTTTTCTGTCCTGCATGATGTGATACCTTCTTTATATCTAGTTCTGATTGCAGTTCCTTCCTGAGTCGATATTTTATTATTTTCCCCATCCCGTTTAAAGGTAAGCTATTGCGAACTTCAATATTGATAGGAAGAGATCCGAATTGCTTTTTAATCGTGGTTTGAAGCTGTTGTATTAAAGCGCTAGGATTTATCGCTGTCTCCTGATCTACCATGAGGAAAGCATAAACTCTTTCACCTAAGATTTGAGCAGGCGAGTTAATTACTGCTGCCTTTTTTATTAAAGGATTTTCTTGGAGTGTCGTTTCAATTTTCAGCAGTGAAATATAACTATTTTCCCACAGAATAAAGTCACTTTGGCGGCCTAGGATCCAAATATAGCTGTCTTCATCTTTATAAGCCCTGTCTCCTGTATTTAAAAAACCATCGTGTGTAAACGCCTTTTTATTTAATTCTGTACTTTTATAACTACCTACATTTGGGCCTTTTATGTATAAAGTACCTGGTTCCTGTGGGAGACATTCTTGCAAATTGTTGCCGAGCGTATCTGTTTTTAAGATTTTCATTTGGAGATAAGGTAAGCGAAGTCCTGCCGCACCAAAAGTTCTGTTACCTGGAGCGGACGAAGGATTAATGCATCCTACGATTGCTTCTGTCTGTCCCCATAAAGTTGATATCCTCACCCCCGTAATCCTATAAAATGCATCTGAATCTTCTTTACTCATTGAGACGTTACCGGATAGTGCAGATTGTAAACTACTAATATTCTCTCCCTTTAATGGTACTTGTAGGAGTGCCTTATAAATAGGAGGGACAGCAGCCATTGATGTTCCCTTATATCGCTCCACAATTTTCCAGAAATTAGCAATTACAGAAGGATCTTCCCAACCAGTTGGACTCATCACAACAATGGTTGCTCCATAAAGGAGGGCTGAAAGTGCTTCAGCGATTGGAGCACTCACATGAAACAATGGAAAACCTGATAAAACAACCGTATTGTCCCTCTGGTACTGAGCAAAAATACCTGCAGCCCATGCCGCATGCATACTCCCCCAATGGGTATGCTGCACAAGCTTTGGGTGTCCGACAGTGCCACTCGTATGAAAATATGAACAGACAGCTTCAGGATTAATATCTTTTTTCTCAAACAAGGGAGATATTGGCTGTGCCGCAAGCAGACTGTAAAAACTCTCAATATTCTGTTGGGAATCACTGTAATCTTCTAAGACTAAGATTTTTTTCAATCCAGGATAAAGTTTGGCCGCCTTTAAAATATTTTCCCATAATTGTGGGTTCGTATGAGGTCCAGTTGTAATTAAGATCTCGGTTTCTGCCATTTGCAAGAGTTCAGCAATCTGCTCAAGAGGCAGGTTGGGGCTGATCGGATTTGCAATGCCGACTGCTTGCGCAGCAAAGAACAAAAAATAGTTTTCTGGAATATTAGGAAAAATATAGGAGACAGTTTTATTTGCCGTAATACCACATTTAATCAAGAGATTTGCAATTTGATTGACGTTGTTAAAGAGCTGCTGGTAAGTAAATTCGCGAGGTTCATCTAAGGGATTATCACGAGGTAAAAAGATAAGAGCTTTTCGTTCTGGCCACTGTGCAGCCGATGCCTTCAGAACATCATAAGCGGTACGCTCACTTATACAGCTTTCTAATGGAATCTTTTCTATGTTTTCTATATCCATTATATTGTTGATATAATTTGAGGATATTTTCATTATATCTATTTCACTTTACCAACTTCAATAGAAATTCCATGACACCCGGCAGGCCCCCCTATAAAACCAGCTTCGCAATAAGGTGGAATCACAATGCAATCGCCTTCAAAAAATTCTCGTCTATCTTCAACAAGCAAGCGGCCTGATCCTTTGTAGACTATTAAAATGGTTATTGTATCATGGGTATGTGGTGGAATTTCTTCGCCTTTTCCTAAGCTTGCCCACGCTATCGAGAACTCGGATGGAGGCTGAAGAATATTTCTCAACTCCTCATTGGCATGAAAGATGCGTAATTCACCTGAGAGATCTATCTTTCCATCTCCTTTAATCACAAGGGGTGGAATCTCATTACGTGAGACAATACAGACCTTTTTTGTAGGATCAGGTATGATTTTTTGTTGAACATTCATGATCGTTAGCTTTCTTCATCTTCAAGAAATTTAACACGTGCACTTTCGGGATCGGTATAGATTCCTTCTTCAAATTGGATCGACAAGCCATAAGCCCCGTTTTCTCCTCCTTCAAAGCCGTGGCTACAATTAGGGGGAGTAATGACGATATCGCCTTCTTTAAGAGGCAGATTTTTTTGCCCGGTAAGCCGCCCGCTTCCTTTAACAAGGATAATCATAGATTGCATAGGATGTTCGTGAGGCAATAAACTATCGCCAGGCTTAAGTTGAACCCAACTAAATGAAATCAGTTTAGAACTCGGCAAGAATTCCTTTAAGGTATCATGCCATTGAAAATCGCGGACTTCTCCTAAATGATGTACTTCTCCATTTTGCGTAATTGAATGAATAGCCGGAATGCTTTCTCGTGCAATAACCTGAACTTCTGTTAAGGCTGGGTTATCCTTTTTTAAAGCGTTATTTCCCATTACTCTCTCCTTTTCTGATATGACGTATATGTGGTCTATACAGCCGCCTATTCATGATAAAACTTCAAAGAGCTATCCATAAAATATTTTTCCCTTTTTTATTACTTTGCAGTTTTTCTATAAATACAAGGAGCAATATAGCAAGTAACATCCAACTGACCATCAGCTGAGGGACGTAGAGATACATAAGTAAGGGCCTTCTCATCTTTTAAAGACGCTTCAGATATCTGGGTAATAATCGCCTTTAAGGTTTTTATTTGTTCCGGAGATAAGAATTCGTTAAGTCTCCCTACAGCCATTTCGTCATTTTTTGTATATGAACGAATAGGTGTATGTATTGTTGGAATAGGTCGATCATGCTCTGGCGTAAAATTATAAGTAATTAGGACAGGTTTTTTATCAAAAGAGTCTTGGTTCGTGAGAGTTTTTACCCATTTCGATGCAGATCCTTGTACATAATGGAGACATCCTTCAAGGTGTGTTTCTATATCCTTCAGAGATGTATTAGTAATGTAAACTTTAGTTCGCGCTTTATCACCAGCTGATAAGTCTAAAGAAAAGTAGAGCATCTTTTTCTTGCTTAAAGACAAACGATCTGAAATAAACTTCCAGGCATGCTCTAAATTTAAGGCAACAAGCGCATTTTTTACGAGCTCAGGAGCATTTTTCTCTCCACGAATTTGGGGGCTTAAATATACTTTTATTTGTGGGCTGTTAGGTTCTAAAACTGCAGCATACCATATTGAAAAGGGAGATTGTATGTTCTGCGTTATTGGTGGGGAGAAAATACTTTGTATCTTGTTAAAGTTTGATACATCTACATTAGGCAACTTCTTTATTCTCTCCTTTAATGCTAATCCCGCCTTCCAATTTGATCGCTTATTTAAAGGAAACTCTTGTGGCTCAATTAAAAATCTTATAATAGGCGTTGTTTTACTGCCTTTAAATGTTATTGAATACTCAAAAGGAGAAAAGTCGTCTGTTAGGTTATTTTCCCACTTTATGTCACGGCTATATTCAGACCAGGGTGCACTCATCAAATCAAATATTTCTGTTGCTTGCTTAGTGTTATTTTCCTGTCCGATTACCTTGTATACGTTCTCTAATTTCTTTTTCCCTAAAGATCCTAGTGTGACATTTGATGAAGTTTCAGTTGATGCGCTTACTGCTATTTGGTTCATAAAAAAAACTAAATGAAGAAGAGTAAGGACAAGTGATAGATTTTTAATATGCAATGTATAGTCTCCCTTTTTGGTGCTGTACAGAGCTCAGGTCCTTATTTTATAGATTGTTTGACCCAAGTTTTGATTGATGTTAGCACTAAAAAATAATTTGTAAAACCTATTTTTTATTAGGCGCAATTTGTGTATAAGTTCAGATAGATGTGAGACAATTTTTGACCTTAACATGGCTTTGATAAAAGCATTTTGCAGGATTTGACCTTGGTGAGCTAGTAGGCTTTCAGCGCCTTGACAAGAAAGGCAGAAAACCTAAATTTTCAGTAAGGTCAGATCTGTCTCATATGTAGTGAACTCATACACGTGAATTGCTGATTATTGACATCATCTCTTTCGTCAGCATATGATGAATGCCAGGAAAGACAAAATTCCTTATGCATAATTGTAAATAATATGTGAAATATACAAAAATTATTTTATCAATCTTTATTAAAAACATAGTCGGCCAGTTCACAATGAGGATATCATGAAAACTATCCAAGAATACATTAAGACTAAACAGGAAGAGTTTGCTCATTGGCCCCTTTTCAATCATATAAGAAAAAGACTTCCTCTTCAGCAGACTATGGGATTTGCACCGTATATAGCTTTTTGGGTCATGACTTTTCAAGACGTTCTCCGCCTTAATGAGATACTAACAAAAGATTCTAAGTTACGAGAGTTTGCTCATCAACACAGGCAGGAAGACTCTGGCCATGAGGGGTGGTTCTTGCAGGACCTTGAGGTTATGTTCGGTGCAGATAAGGTAACTATTGGATGGCTTTACGGAACGAACTGTTCATCTATACGCGATGCCTCATATACTATTATGGCTGAGCTGATCAAAGCTGAAAACGATCAGCAGCGAACAGTATTGTTGCTAACTCTTGAATCAACAAGCCAAATTTTTTCCAAAGAAATAACATCATATATATGTGATATGGGTTATGGTGAAAAATTAAAATATTTCTCAAAAACGCACTTTGATGCTGAAAGTGGGCACGCTATGTATGAGGAAGAAGGTGAGCAACAGCTTCATGCTATAAAGTTCACACCTCAAGAAAGAGAAAAAGCTGTTGCTTTAGTAGATCTTATTTATGCAATCTTCCACACAATAGCTGATGCTTGTTTAAAACAGGCAGAAGAAGAAAGTTTGTTGAAATATCTACCCGATATTTACGCCGAGACCGCAAATACTGTCAATGCGCGTTGAAAATTTACCCCCCTCGAGGGATTGGATGGGGGATGAATATTACGGATGATATGTATTGTCAAAGTATTTGTTTCTTTACATTAACAAATATAAAATTCTTTTGATGTTGTACCTGTGGGCGTGTGGGTAACTCATAAGAGTTATCCATCATATCCACAGGCAATAAGGTGAGAGGTCAGGTGATTCGTATCCAAACTGAGAAGCATCAAATTAACCTGGCGACTTTTTCAAATTTGCTCCCCATATGCTCTCCCAAATTTTTTAAAGGTTTTTGGAGTTTCAAAAAGCCCTGTCATTCACTGGTGCCGAAGAGGTGAATCGAACACCCGACCTACTGATTACGAATCAGTTGCTCTACCAGCTGAGCTACTTCGGCATTAGGGTAAGCTTATAATCTAAAATGGGGTTGAAGTCCAAGTCAAAAGGTCGGTGTCAGCAACCGCAGCAGGGCTCCCTTTTTTCAGCTTCGTAAAAAGCCTGAAGATTGAAGGAAGAAGAGATTGTCCTTTAAAATTCAACCGCAACATATTGGGTGTCACCAATTTTAGGGCGCGGGGCTGTTTCAAAATGGATTTGTTCTCCGGGAAGAAGAGAGGTTTCAGAAAAATGATGCTCCCAATGGTCCAAAATGGGTTTGGCATCTTGATGGTCTGATGAGGGGCCAGGTCCTATGATTTTGATCTTAAGAGGAGAGAGGAGACGAACACGATTTGAGGTGTTGGTTACATCCCCCCTCACCACTACCATTTCCATGGGACCTTCCTGAAGAACGAGGGAATTCGCATTGGAAACCGCAAGGCCTGCCCCGGGTAGGTTGATGGGAAGACTAAGAAGTGCATAGGCTTTTTCAGTTGCAGGCCAGAACGCTACGATCATGTTGCGCCCAAAAACAAGACAGCTTATAACAAAAAAGAAGAGGGCAAGACACAAGATAAGCCCAACCCGTTTAAAACGATGCTGAGAGGAAGAAGGGGCTTCTATTGTGTGGTCTCGCTCCATAAGATCCAAAAAGGCAGGTGTGTCCACAACAGCGGGTTTGTCTGGCATTTGCCACCAGGTATGTTGACAAGAAATACATCGGACATGTCGACCATCTTTGGGCACCAGCACATCGTCAAGCATGTATCGTTTTGAACATCTAGCGCATGTGGCAATCATGAAAAGAAATCCTCGTTTGCATCTTCCCCATTCGTTATATTCTCTTTAAAAGAATGGTGCAAGCTAGACGAAAGGCTTCTTTTGTGTCATTTTACTTTGGGTTCAGAGAGAATTGTAAAAGGAACAAATGATTGTGTCAGAGTTTATTGCTCAATTTGTAGGTGTAGGACATCAATACAAAGAAGGGGCCGAAATCTTCAAGGGGGCCACTTTTAACATTGACTCTGGGTCCTTTCACTTTCTGACAGGCCCGAGTGGGTCTGGAAAATCGTCTCTTTTAAGGATGCTCTATTTGGGCTTAAAGCCCACATGGGGCAATATTCGGCTTTTCGGAGAAGACCCCTTGAAAATGAAACCGTCATTGTTGCCGCTGTTGCGTCAAAGATTAGGCGTTGTGTTTCAAGAATTTAAGCTTCTTGATCATTTGAAAGTGATTGATAACGTTTCCCTTCCCTTGCGGGTGCGGGGGATTGAAGCGAAACAAGGGCACCGGCAAGCCTCCGAGCTTTTAAATTGGGTAGGATTAGGGGATTCCCTCCAGGCCTATCCCGCCACCCTTTCAGGCGGGCAAAAACAACGCGTGGCCATCGCCCGTGCCGTGATCACACGGCCCCAGCTTCTTCTGGCAGATGAACCTACAGGAAATGTGGATGATGATATGGCCATTAAGCTTCTGCATCTTTTTGAAGAATTAAATAAGATGGGAACAGCTATTGTCATTGCAACGCATAACCAACTTCTTTTAGAAAGCTCTTCTCATCCCCATCTCACCATTCGAGAGGGTACTATTTCTAGGACACCTCACAGGAGTCGTCGTGCATGAGTAACCATCAAGACTTGCCTTTAAAAAATGATATTGCCACTCGCTTTTTGCCTCTCATTGTGGGGTTGATGGTCTATGTGGGCACATTGTGCTTTGTTTTTACTCTTTTCATTGTGTCCTCAACCCATGTGTGGAAAACTCAATTGAGTACCCAGTTAACCCTTGAAATTCCCACCTCTCCCCATGCTTCCTCTGTGCCGCTTCAAGCGCAGGTTTTACAGATTTTAAACAAAACCCCCGGAATCCAGCAGGCGTCGGCCGTTCCTCAAAAAGAAGTAGAAACGCTGTTGCAATCCCTTTTAGGGACAGCGGTGCCCGATCTTCAGGGCTTGCCCGTTCTTATTGAGGTCTCGCTTAATGGGAAAGAGACGGTCGACATCCCCGCTCTTGAAAAGCATTTAAAAAATGTGTCTCCTCAGATTCAACTGATAGATCATCGGCCCTGGCAGGTCCAAGTTTCAAGCCTCATCAATGCGAGTGTTATTTTGGCCTCAACGCTCACCTTTCTTGTGCTCTTGACAGCCCTTGTAACAACAACGTTTGCAGCGCGGACAAGTCTTCTGATCCATCGTCAAGTTGTTGAAGTCTTGCATTTAATTGGAGCAACGAATGAGTATATTGCAAAGCAGTTTCAAATGCATGCCCTCAAGCAAGGGTTGCTTGCCAGCGCTCTTGGGGCCTCCCTTGCTTTCTTAACATTTATAGGGATTACAGCGCTTTTAGAAAAGGTGGGGCTTCCCTTTGCCGCGCTGTCTTCTTTTTTTGTGCAAGCTTTCTGTGTCTTTGCTTTGGCTCCCTTTGTGACGAGCTTTTTTATGATGTTGTCCGCGCGCCTGACGGTCATGAGAGGCCTTCGCCCATGAAGCTTGTGAGATAGCTACGCAGCGGGACGGATTAAGGAAAAGATATGTTAAAATACAGTCTATTATATAGTTTAAGACTTCTCATGGTCCTGGCTGTTGGGGGAAGCCTTTGGCTCGCTGGACTTGTGCTCTTTGCCCGTCTTATTCCGTCTGCGCCGGAGGAAGATGTGGCCTCCACTGATGGAATTGTTATTTTCACAGGCGGAGAAACACGCCTTCAAGTTGCCCTCTCTCTCTTTCAGCAGAGGAAAGGTAAATATTTGCTGATTTCAGGGGTTAATCCTGAGTCAAGTTTCCCAAAAACGATTGAGAGCCTCCCCTTTAAATCTCAGATTACCTTAGGGTATGAAGGGCTTGATACATTGGGAAATGCAAAAGAGACAGCCACTTGGGTGCAGACAAATCATATTCAAACCTTAAGGCTTATCACCTCTAACTACCACATGCCCCGCAGTCTTTTTGAGCTTCGCCGAATGCTTCCAGGGGTGCAGATTGTTTCTCATGCTGTGGTTGGAAAAAGTTTTTTAAAGCCAAAATGGTGGGTTCATCCCACAACCTTAGGCCTTGTTATTCAAGAGTATAATAAATTTCTATTTTCCCTTTTGCGGCGCCCGTTTGAGGATGCCCAGGGATTTTTTACATCAAGAGAGAAAACGTGATCCTCTGGCTTAGATCTTTAGCCTTTAATGGAGCCTTTTATGGGTGGACCATTTTTTGCGCGATTTTACTCCTCCCCTTCCTTCTTTTTCCTCATGCCACTGCTGTCAAAGGAGTAAGATTTTGGATTCAGGGGATCTTTTGGATTTGCGATCATATTTTAGGCCTTCATCTTAAGGTCGTAGGATACGATAAGCTTCCCCAAACACCCTTTATTCTTGCTGCAAAACATCAATCTGCCTGGGAAACGTTCGTTTTTCATTATCTGTTTCCCGATCCCACCATTGCCTTAAAGCGAGAATTAATCTGGATTCCTTTTTTTGGGTGGTACTTAAAAAAAGTAGGAATGATTCCTTTGTCCCGATCGAAAGGAAAGGGGGCAAAAGATTTGAAAAAGCTTTTACACAAAGCCCAAGAGGCCGTTGAAAAGGGACGGCAAATCCTGATTTTCCCAGAGGGAACGCGCTCAAAACCCGGTCAAAAAGGAGACTATCAATCGGGAGTGGCCAGCCTTTACATTCATTTGAAAATCCCAGTTGTTCCCGTTGCGCATAATGCCGGCCTTTATTGGCCTCGGCGTGGATTTATTAAATATCCAGGAACGATTACCTTGGAATTTCTAGACCCCATTGACCCGGGGCTTTTGCGGCAAGACTTTATGCGCCGGCTTGAACAGGAGATTGAGACAAAAACCAATGCGTTGGTGAAAGAGGGACGTCAGGAGTAAGAATAATTGTTGAGTGGTGACCTCAAGACAAACGAATTTGATTTTACATTTATTATAATATACCCTCTTCTCCATAATTCAAAACTTTTTGATTGGCCATTTGAACGTTTTAGGAGGAACCCCTTGTTTAAAAACTATAAAAAAATCCTTATCGGTTTTGTTGTCCTTCTTTTGCTAGGAGGCGTAGGTTGGTTTGCGCTTTTTGAGTATGGCGTTCGGCGCCTTAAAACAGAGGTGACGAGAGGCATCAATGACTTAAAACAACAGGGCTATGATGTTTCGTATTCAAACCTTGAATTTCGAGGCCACCCCTTGTCTATCACCGCTATTATTCAAAACCCTCACCTGAGGGATCCCTCTGGTGTTTTTGACTGGTCTGCTCAAGAAGCAACCATAAGGATGAAGCCATGGGCTTGGCATACATTTTCAATTTCTTTTCCCCATGAGCAAAAAATTGCTAGCCGTCTGTTTCCAACCGTTGCCTTTGTAAGTCTGGAAGGGACTCGCGGAATCCTTACCCTTAATCGTCAGGGGCGCCTTGAGGAGGCGTCTTTCGTCATTGACCGTCTTCATTTTCCGAATACAAAGCTACATCCTCTTTTCCTTCAGGCTCTTTCCCTAAAGCTTAATAATGTCTCTCATCTGTTGGATCTTCACCTTTCTTTGAGTGCGGCTATGGGAGGATTAGAGACGGTTTTGAAAGGATCGCGTCCCCCTCAACCGGTAACGCTTTCTGTGGAGGCAACCCTGTCGGGTTTTCAAAGGGCGACCCTTCCCCATTCTTTGGCTGAGTGGAGAGATGGCGGAGGCGTTCTTAATGTGAAGCTTGCGAAACTCAGTTGGCCTTCGGTTATGGTGACAGGAGAAGGCACCTTAACGTTCGATCAGGACATGTACCCGTTGGGATCTTTTTCAGCCCGTGTTGTGGGTCATCGAGACATCTTAACCCTCTTAGGAGAGGCGGGATATGTGAAGAAGAAAAATGCCACTATGGTTGGCTTTGCGCTTGATATTATGAGTCACGTTGATGATAAGGGAAACAAACAGCTAACGGTTCCCATTACACTGCAAGACCGAAAAATTTCTGTGAGCGCGATTCCTCTTTGGAAGATGGAGTGAGGGTCATCATTTTGGCCTCGGGTAGCGATGCTTACCTAGTCAATTTGCAAGGCAGGATCTGTTCCCATAGGTGTGGTAACGTCAACGTTCACGTCTCCATCTCCCAAGCCTACATCTCCAACGCCCCCATCTAAGAGATCTCGTCTTTCCGCGATGTCCCCTCTTGCGTCTCTTTCCAGATTAGGATGCACCATCCCCTCTCTGGCGCCCCCATGGTGTCCTGAGACCCCTCGTGCCGATACTTGACTGCTGGCTAACGCCCCCAGAACAAGAGATAAAGCTATAATTTTCATTGTCATTTTTCGTCTCCTTTGTTTTACAAATATTTTTTATTGTCATGCCTCTATTTTATAATTTATTGATTAATAATTAGTTAAGCATTAGATGATTTTATTAAAACAAAAAGTGACTTTCAGATTTCTTTTGTGCAGTATCTCTGAATATTTGAGCCTATTTCTTATTTACTATACTCTTTTAATATGGTATCTGTCTTGGTATCTTAGAAGCTGTAAAAGGTCTGCATTGCATGAAAAATTTCTTCAGTCGACTTGTTATCTTGCTGTGTCTTAGCCCTCTTTTGTTTTCATCCCTTTATGCAGAGGATAAGGCTCCTGTTGATCTGCAGCTGATATCTGGGGGCCAAGAGGGCGGCCAGGCGCGTGCTGGCCTTCTTTTCGCCATCCCTCAAGGATGGCATGTTTATGCTCCCACACCCCCTGGGGAAGAGGCAGCAGGCTTTGAGCCCACCCTCACCCATGAGACCTCTTTAAATCTTCAGAGTGCCAAGGTGGTGTGGCCTCCCTCTCACAAGACAACCGTCCAAGACCAATTGTCTTATGTGTATGAAGGGAAAACCCTCATTCCCCTTGACCTTACGCCGCGCAAAGCCAATGACCCGATGACGCTTAATATCAAGGTCTCTTTTTTAGCCTGTGCAGAGACATGCGTTCCTATGGAAAAGACCCTATCTCTTGTGATGAACCCAGGGGAAAAAAGTGATCCTGTATTTGCAGAGATAGAAGAAAGCCAAGAAGAAGCCCTTCCCCTCTCAACCCTTCTTTTGATTGCCCTTTTGGGCGGCCTCATTTTAAACTTTATGCCCTGTGTCTTGCCTGTGTTGTCCTTAAAGATGATGTCCTTAATTAAGCAATCAAAAAAGGACCACATGAGCCATGCGAAAACAGGGTTTTTCATCACAGGGCTTGGGATTTTGGCCTCTTTCCTTCTGTTGGCGCTGCTCACAGTTATTTTAAAAGAATCGGGAGAAGCCTTTGGGTGGGGGATTCATTTTCAAAACCCTCACTTTCTTCTCTTTGTTTTCCTTGTGCTTATTGCTTTTTCAGCCAGTCTTTGGGGTGTGTTTGAAATTGATCTCCCCTCAGGTCTGGGCACATGGTTGATCAGCCATGAAGGAAAAGGAAAGGTGAAGGACTTTCTGTCTGGCGTGTTTGCGACCCTTCTCGCCACCCCGTGTTCGGCTCCCTTTGTGGGGACTGCGCTTAGTTTTGCTTTGGCTCGAAATACATCTGATATCTTTTTGGTATTTTTCTGTTTAGGCCTTGGTTTTGCGTCTCCCTACTTTCTTGTAGCCGGATTGCCGCTCCGCTTTATCCGTCTTCCGAAGCCGGGGCTTTGGATGGTGTGGGTGCAAAAAATCCTTGGGGGAATCCTTGCCCTCACCGCCCTTTGGATTGGCTGGATTCTTAGCTTCCACCTCCCTCTTTGGGCGCTTGGCATAAGCATCATCCTCACGCTCTTGGCCCTGTCTCTGTTTTGGATTAAGCATCATAAAAAGCCTTTGTTAAAAGCGTGGGCCTTTGCAACTCCTCTTTTCTTTATGGCGTGGGCCTTTTCCTGGGTTGTTCCTCCAGAGTCCCCTCAAAAGATAGTCGATACTCTTGATGTCTGGCGGCCCTTTAAGGCAGAAGATATTTCCACCCTTGTGAGCCAAGGAAAAACGGTTTTTGTGGATGTCACAGCGGAATGGTGCGTTACCTGTGCTGTGAACAAGCGACTTGTTTTGAGCGACCCCTCAATTGCAAGCCTTCTGACACAATCGGACGTGGTCGCCATGCGTGCTGATTGGACAAAACAAGATCCTCATATCACGCGTTTTCTCCAGGCCCATGGCCGCTATGGAATTCCCTTTAACATTGTCTTTGGGCCTCAAAGCCCAGACGGCCTTGCCTTGCCCGAGATCCTTACGGTAGGTGCCGTGACGAATGCTTTTGAGAAGGTGAGGGGAGGACAGTAGAGGCTTAATGTCTCTCCTGAATCGCTTGGCGTGCCAGCTCGTCGGCCCTTTCATTTTCTATGTGTCCGGAATGCCCCCGCACCCAATGCCAACCGATGGTATGTTGTTGAGATAAAAGGTCAAGTTCTTCCCAAAGGTCTTTGTTTTTGACAGGTTTCTTTGTGGATAGGCGCCATCCTTTTTGCTTCCATTGGGGAAGCCATTTTGTAATCCCATCGCGCAAATATTGGCTATCCGTATACAGATCCACCTCCATGGGCCGTATTAAGGCTTTCAGGCCCTCAATGGCGGCTTGGAGCTCCATCCGATTATTGGTGGTGGCTGGATTATATCCAGAGATTTCTTTGTCCACCCCTTTATAGCGCAAAATTGCTCCCCATCCCCCTGGCCCAGGGTTTCCTTGACAGGCTCCATCCGTATAAATTTCGACTTTTTGTGACATAAGGTCTCCTTATTGTCCAGAAAATGCCACAGATGAATCGATCTTGTCGAGAAGATCATTTTTAAGTAAGGTAGCCTAAAATCCATAGGAGTTTCCCATGTCAGTTCCTCATTGTCCCCAATCAGCCCCGTATGAAGTCGCCCTTGAAGAAGGCAAGCCCTATTTTTGGTGTACCTGTGGGTTGAGTGAAAACCAACCTTTTTGTGATGGGCGCCACAAGGGATCAGGCCTCAAATCTCATTGCTTTACAGCGGAAGCTTCTGGGAAAGCCTGGCTTTGTGGATGCAAAAAAACAAAAACACCCCCCTTTTGCGACGGGAGCCATCAGGAAAAATGCTCTTAAAACAAAGCTTCTTGCTGTGTCTTGGCCTTTTTCTTGGGGGGTGCAGTTCTGTCACACACGACCGCATTCAATGCCCCAAAACAGCGATTGTTGCAGAGCTTTTAAAAACCGTTGAGTTTCAAAAGGGTACCCCTATTCGTGTCGAAATCGATAGTGTGACGCCGTCCTGCACAGAAGGAAACAATCAAATTCTGATGGATCTGCGGGTGCGGTTTACAGCTTTCAGGCCGCTGGCTCTTCTCCACACCCCTGTCACCATTGCCCCCTCTTATTTTGTGGCTGTTGTTGATGGGAAGGGGAATGTTATCTCCCTTAGTCATCATGAGGTGGAGTTCTTTTTTGAAGAGAAAAAACAAACAACCGTCAGTTTTCAGCGCCTTCTTGAAACAATCCCCTCTCCAGATGCGACTGTTTATATAGGCTTTACGCTGAGTGAGACACAACGAACCTTTCTACAAAAGGACCGAACGTCGCGTCAGAAATTATGAAATGGCCAACCGGAATATTTGATCCCGCGCGAGACCTATGATAAAGTATAAATATAAAATGGCAAAAGAATGCGATGGGTTTGCCAGGAACAATTAAGAAGACCCCATTGACAGAAGGCGCAACAAAAGGCATGGTTTTGCGGACATTCATTGATGGTTGCGAGACATGACTTTAAAATCAATTTCTTCTATAATTTTCCTTTTTTGCGCTTTAGGCCTGAGCGGGTGCGAAGTTATTGATATCCGGGGGCATGAGATTGATTTCGAACAATTAAAGAAAGTAAAGGTTGGGGAGACCACAAAAGAACAAGTGGCGGAACTTTTTGGGACCCCGTCTGCTGTGTCAACTTTTAATAATAAAACGTGGTTTTATATGTGTGACAAGACATCAACCCGTGCCTTTCTTTCCCCTGTTATTCTGGCAAGCAACGTGACACGCATCGAATTTGATGCACAGGACCGTGTGCAAACCCTCGATTCCCTGACGGAAGCTGATAAGATGGTGATTGCTCATGTCCACCGCTCAACTCCTACGGCAGGCCATGAATTTGGCGTTCTCGAGCAAATGTTTGGGAACATAGGGCGGTTTAATGGAAAAGATCCAGACATGGGCCGCCGGGGACACTAACCTATACTCTCCATTCGTATACGTTTTCTTAACCTAATATGTTTATAGTAAGGGTCAGCACAAATGCGTGTTTGATGATGACATAAAAGGCCCCCGATGAGTTTAACCTTACATATAGAACTAGAAAAACAACTGGAGCAGTCAGGAATATCTCCCTCTTGTCCACCAGCTGACCTCCAACAGTGGACGGAATTTCTTGAGATCATCAATAAAACCTATGAAGAAACTGAGCAAGAACGCCATCTATTAGAAGAAAAAGCCCTCCACGACGCTTTGACGGGGTTGCCAAATCGTACCTTGTTGCTTGATCGCATTCAGCAGGCGATCTCGATTGAGGAACGTCATGGGGGGTCCTTTGGTGTCTTATTTTTTGACTTAGATCGCTTTAAATTAATTAATGACAGCTTAAGCCATCAAACAGGGGATGAGCTTCTTCAAGCTGTTGCAACCCGTGTGCGGTCAACCTTTCGATTAGAGGACACGGTGGCGCGCCTGGGGGGGGGATGAGTTTGTGATGATTGCCCTAGAGCTTGAAAAAGAAAGGTCCATTGCAAGTATTGCTGCTAAATTAATAGACCTTTTCAAAACCCCCTTTAAGGTTTCAAATCGAGACATCTTTATCACGGCAAGTGTTGGCATTAGCCTTTATCCACAAGATGGTGAAACGGCTGAAAATCTTCTCAATAAGGCTGATATTTCCATGTACCATGCCAAGGAATTAGGGAGTAATCATTTTCAATTTTATACACAAGGGATCAACAACCTTGCTTATTCACGTTTGCAAAAAGAAGAGGAGTTGCGCCGAGCCATTGAAAGAAAAGAATTTTTTTTGGTGTATCAACCTCAGTTTGACATGCTGACTCAACAAATCATCTCTTGTGAGGCCCTTCTGCGGTGGCAGCATCCTGAAAATGGAGTATTGTCTCCCCTAGATTTCCTGGCCACTGCAGAAGACACAGGCCTTATTATTCCCCTTGGGCAGTGGGTCCTCCAAGAAGCGTGCAAACAAAACAAAGTCTGGCAAAACATGGGCCTGCCGCCCATTCGTGTTGCCGTTAATGTGTCAAGTTATCAGCTTAACCATACGGATTTTCTGAGCATGCTAACAGACACCTTAGACCAGACAGGCTTGGCGCCTGAGTTTCTTGAAATAGAGCTTTCTGAAAACGTTATCTTGTCTCACCCTAAAATCCTTAACATTACGGAAGCCCTTGAAAAACTTGGCGTTTCCATTGCTCTTGATGATTTTGGAACAGGAAATTCAAGTTTGAATTATCTTAAAAAGCTCCCCATCAATTATTTGAAGGTCGATCAATACTTCGTTAGAAACATTGGTCTAGATAAAAAAGATGAAGCGCTGATTAACGCCATTATCGATATGGCCCATGGGTTGGCGTATAAAGTTCTTGTTGAGGGCGTGGAAACACAAGCCCAATTGGATTTCCTCAAAAATAAACACTGCGAAAGCGTTCAGGGATACTTTTTAGGGAAGCCCATGGTCGCTGAGGACTTTGAAAAATTCTTTGAAAAATTCTTTGAAAAATCTTTGTAAATTATGTCATCTCAACTTTCTCAATCAGTTATCATGTCAAGAGAAAAATATGGATTGACCTATCCATAAAACAGCATATAGTAGGTACATCAGACTTCAACCACAATATCTTGTGTTTTTGCACGATATTGTCCCATGGCCTAGAAAAGAGACTTTAATGAAAATACACCGCCATTTTACAAAAGAAAACCAATCTCCTTATCACTCTTTTGACTTCCGGACGACGGATAGTGAAATCCGCAATCCCGATGGGTCGGTTGTTTTTCGTCTTGAGGAAGTTGAAGTCCCTCTTCCCTGGTCTCAAGTGGCGTGCGATGTTTTGGCGCAAAAATACTTTCGGAAAGCGGGGGTCCCTCGGGTTTTAAAAGCTGTTACAGAAGATGGGGTTCCAGCCTGGTTGTGGCGGAAGGAAGCCGATCTTGACGCCCTGTCTCAAACTCCTGAAAAAGATCGCTATGGCAGCGAAATCACCGCCAAGCAAGTCTTTGACCGTATCGCAGGCTGTTGGACCTATTGGGGATGGAAAGGGGGGTATTTTGATGAGGAAGCGGATGCCCAAACCTATTATGATGAAATGCGGTATATGTTGTGCGCCCAGATGGGCGCGCCCAACTCTCCCCAATGGTTTAATACAGGACTTTACTGGGCCTATGGGATCAATGGTCCGGCCCAAGGGCATTATTATGTTGACCATAAGACAGGGACCCTCGAAACTTCCCTTTCATCCTACGAGCGACCCCAGCCCCATGCTTGCTTCATTTCAAGCGTAAAGGACGACCTTGTGAATGACGGGGGAATTATGGACCTGTGGGTTCGGGAAGCGCGCCTCTTTAAGTACGGGTCTGGCACGGGCTCTAACTTTTCAAATTTAAGGGGGGCTGGAGAATCGCTTTCCGGGGGGGGCCGGTCTTCTGGCGTTATGAGCTTTTTAAAGATTGGGGATCGAGCAGCCGGCGCTATTAAATCAGGGGGTACCACCCGGCGCGCGGCGAAAATGGTTGTGTTGGATGTGGATCATCCTGATATCGAAGACTATATCAACTGGAAGGTGGTTGAAGAACAAAAAGTGCTGGATCTTGTGGTGGGGTCTAAAATTGCTAAAAAATACCTCTCCTCCATTTTTGCAGCATGCCAAGAAGGCCAAGGGGACGAGCGGTTTAGTCCCCAAGAAAACCCCAGCCTTTACAAAGCCCTTAAAGAAGCCCGCGACGTCATGATTCCTGAGAATTATTGTCAGCGGATTATCCAGTTTGCGCGTCAAGGCTACACTCACATGGACTTTCCTGACTATGATACGGATTGGGATTCGGAAGCTTATCTGACCGTGTCCGGGCAAAATTCAAACAACTCCGTGCGTGTGACGAATAAATTCCTCCAGGCCGTTGTAGACGATAAGGACTGGGACCTTCTGCGCCGAACAGATGGCAGTGTTCATCGGTCTCTTCCGGCTCGGACCTTGTGGGATCAAATTGGGCAAGCCGCCTGGGCGTCCGCTGATCCAGGCCTTCAATATGACACCACCATTAATGATTGGCATACCTGTCCTCAAAGCGGTCCGATTCGCGCCTCTAACCCATGTTCTGAATATATGTTTTTGGATGACACAGCGTGCAATCTAGCGTCCCTGAACCTTGTGGCCTTTATGAACCATCAGGGAAAACAGGCGAAAGCAGGCGACCTTCATTTTGACGCCCCCGCTTTTGAGTATGCCGTTCGTTTATGGACCCTTGCCCTTGAAATTTCCGTGATGATGGCTCAATTCCCCTCCAAAGAAATTGCGGCTCTTTCTTATGAATTCCGTACCTTAGGGCTGGGATATGCGAATATTGGCGGCCTTTTAATGGCCTCTGGGCTTCCCTATGGCAGCAAAGAAGGGCGCGCCATTGCGGGCGCCATTGCAGCCTTGATGACAGGCGTTTCTTATGCCACATCGGCAGAGATGGCCGGTCAATTGGGGGCTTTTAAGCATTATAAGCTTAATGAAAAGGATATGTTACGTGTCATGCGTAACCACCAACGGGCGGCTTATGGCAAAAAAAGCGGCTATGAAGACCTTCATATTTTACCGGTTCCCTTGATCGATAAGGACTGCCCCTGTCCTGCCTTAATGCAGGCATGTCGCCAAGCGTGGGATAAGGCTCTTAAGCTTGGGGAAAAGCATGGGTACCGCAATGCGCAAACAACATGTATTGCCCCAACAGGTACCATAGGCTTGGTGATGGATTGTGATACAACCGGGATTGAGCCTGACTTTGCCCTGGTGAAATTTAAAAAGCTGGCAGGGGGCGGTTATTTTAAAATTATCAATCGCTTGGTTCCCCAAGCCCTGCACGTCCTCGGCTACACGGACAAGCAGATTGAAGACATCACCCTTTATGCGGTGGGGCAGGGAACGCTTGAAGGGGCGCCTGGTGTCAGTTTTAAAGCCTTACGAGACAAAGGTTTCACAGACCGAGAAATTGATCTTTTAAAAGATAATTTAAAGTCTGCCTTTGATATTAAATTTGTTTTGAATCGGTGGACCTTGGGGGATGAGTTTTTAAAAACAACCCTTTCCTTAACGGACGCTCAGCTCAACAACGTGCGCTTTGATTTGCTCGCGCACTTGGGCTTTACCCGAGAAGAGATTGAAGCTGCAAATGCCTATTGTTGCGGCATCATGACCGTTGAGGGAGCGCCCCACCTGAAGCCCGAACATCTTCCTGTTTTTGACTGTGCGAACCTCTGTGGTCGGACGGGCAAGCGCTACCTCTCCGTTGACAGCCATATTCACATGATGGCGGCTGTCCAACCTTTCATGTCAGGGGCTATCTCTAAAACGATTAACATGCCCAATACGGCCACGATTGAGGAATGCAAAGAAGCTTATCTTCTATCGTGGCAACTGGGGTTGAAAGCCAATGCCCTCTATCGAGATGGCTCAAAACTGTCTCAGGCTTTAAGTTCTTCTCTTTTGGGAGATGAGGACGCCGAAAATCTTTATGATAAGGCCTCTCCAGAGCGCGCAAAAGTTGTTGCGGAACGGATTATAGAGAAAATTATTCACCAGACAGATCGGCAAAAACTTCCCAATCGCCGAAAAGGCTATACGCAGAAAGCGGCCGTGGGAGGGCACAAAGTTTATCTGAGGACCGGAGAATATGACGATGGCAGTCTAGGGGAAATCTTTATTGATATGCACAAGGAAGGGGCTTCCTTCCGAAGTTTGATGCATAACTTTGCTATGGCGATTTCCATTGGATTGCAATATGGCGTTCCTTTGGATGAGTATGTCGATGCGTTTGTTTTCACACGGTTTGAACCCTCAGGTCCTGTCTCAGGAAATGATACGATTAAAATGGCTACCTCCATTCTTGATTACATTTTCCGTGAGCTTGCCATTTCCTACATGGGACGAACGGATCTGGCGCACGTAGAGCCCACCGACTTGCGCCCAGACACGATTGGTCGCATAGATGCTGAAAAAGGGGCTCTCGTCAAAAAGGGTAAGGGAAAAAAGGAATTTCTCGATAGTCTCACGAGTAAGGGATATGTGCGCAATAGCCTCTTTGTCATGCCCCCTGCCAATCGAGATCAAGATGCCTATTTGCTCCATGAAGCCACAGGAACCGACTCTCTCCCCCACATCATAGGCTCAACAACCATTACAGAAGTTGAAGAGCGCCGTGTTGAAGCGCAGCTGAAGGGGTATGCGGGCGACGCGTGCCGTGAATGTGGAAACTTTACCCTTGTGCGCAATGGAACCTGCTTCAAATGCGATACCTGCGGCGCAACAAGCGGGTGTTCTTGAGAAGCAGAAAAATAAGCATGTTTTTAAAAACGTCAGTTTGATCTCGAGAATTAGGCAGCTGTTTGAATTTATAGTATTATCCCCGCATAATAATACTTGTCATCCCCGCCCCCACTTGTCATCCCCGCGAAGGCGGGGATCCAGGCAGCGCTTTTAAAAAAGCAATTGCTATGTCTTCTCGAATATCTTTTTGAGGGCGTTGTTTTTAAAAGGTTTTTCCTGGATCCCCGCCTTCGCGGGGATGACAAGTGGGGGTGGGCTGACAACTGAGAGCAAGGCAACTTCAAGTGCAATGAGGCTCTCAACGCCCCCCTGCATTCAACACCGCCCGTACTCTTTCTAAGGTCTTGTCCTTTCCTAAAACATGCATAATGTCAAAGACACTGGGCGAGACCGCTTTACCCGTTAAGGCTGCCCGCAAGGATTGGGCTATCTTGCCAAGCTTGAGGTCTTTCTCCTCCCCCAGACCCCGGAGGGAGGCTTCAAGGGAGGCTTCTGTCCATGTGTCTTCAGGAAAAGAGCTGAGAGATTCTTCCACAAGGCGCAGAATAGCTATTCCTTCGGTATTTAAAAGCTTTTTGGCGTCCTCATCTAAGGACGGGAATTTCACGTAAAACAGGGAATTTTCCGCAAGCTCAAGAAGGGTCTTGGCCCGTTGTTTAAGGCCATTCATCCCTCTTTTTAAAAGATTTCTCTCTTCGGCCCCCACAGCAATGCCGTGGAGAGAGTTAATAAAGGGGACAACAAGGGTGACCAGACGATCATTCTCTGCTTCCCGTATATAATGGCCGTTTAAATTGGTTAATTTAACAAAATCAAAGCGAGACGGTGATTTTCCCACATGATCGAGGTCAAACCACGCGATGGCCTCAGCGGTGGAGATAATCTCCGCATCTCCATGGCTCCACCCCAGGCGCAGCAGATAGTTCCGCAAGGCTTCCGGCAAAAAGCCCATGTCTCGATAGGCCTCAACGCCCAGTGCGCCATGGCGTTTAGACAGCTTTGCCCCATCCGGTCCGTGAATCAACGGAATGTGGGCATAATGAGGGATCTTCCAGTCCATGGCTTTGAGAATTTGAAATTGACGGAACATATTGTTTAAATGGTCATCCCCTCGAATGATATGGGTAATGCCCATATCATGATCGTCCACCACGACAGAAAGGTTATAGGTGGGGGTCCCATCGGCTCTTAAAAGAATCAGGTCATCAAGCTGAGAATTGGACACGGTCACCTCACCTTGGACAAGATCATGGAGGACCGTTTCCCCTGTTTGGGGCGCCTTAAAACGAATAACAGGCTTAATTCCTGGGGGGGCGTCCTCAGGAGACCGGTCTCGCCACCGCCCATCATACCGGGGGGGCAGATTCTTGGTGCGTGCTTCTTCTCTCATCGCGTCAAGCTCTTCAGGAGTGCAGTAGCACCGATAGGCCATGCCTTTTTCTAAAAGCTGGTGTGCCACCTCCCTATGTCGCTCCATGCGCGCGAACTGATGGACGGGGGTGTCATCCCACTCAAGACCCAGCCACTCAAGGCCTTTGTAAATCGCCTCAACGGCCTCTTGAGTTGACCTCTCTCGATCCGTATCTTCAATGCGAAGCAACATTTTTCCTTTGTGGTGACGGGCGAACAACCAATTAAAGAGGGCTGTTCGCGCCCCCCCAATATGGAGGTATCCTGTGGGGGAGGGGGCAAATCGAAGAATGACAGACATAGGGCTTCCTTTTAATAAATAAATCAATTTATGATGAGCGTAAGATAAAATGAAGATAAAGGCTATGACTTTTACAGAGAGACTTGTTTCATACGTCTTCAATGACTTTCAGCGGTGGCCCCTATGGTTCCCTGTTTTTTTAGGCATCGGCATTTCTCTTTACTTCAGCCTTCCCTTTGAGCCCCGTTTAGAATGGGCATATGGGGGGATTGCTGTGTTTTGCTTGTCCTTATGGAGGCTCCGCCTGTCCCCTTTTCGGTTTTGTATTTTAAGCCTAAGCCTTGTTGTCCTTGGGTTTTCAGCCGCTCTTTTAAGGACCCATTTGTTACACACAGACATGCTGCACTATGCTTTGCCGCCTCTTACCTTAACTGGAAAAGTCAGCCAGGTAGAGTTAAAACCCACGAAAACGGGCACATTTTTTCAACGCCTTATTTTGACCGATCTCAAAGCAGACACCCCCACAAAGCTTCCTCAGAAGGTTCGCCTTACGTTGAAAGGAAAAAGAGAGCGCCTGTGGCCAGGGCAAATTGTTCGCCTCACGGCAAAGCTCTCTCCCCTTTCTGATCCGGGGCTTCCGGGTGGATTTGACTTCCGGCGTCAGGCGTATTTTCAAGGCATTGGGGCCACCGGATTCGCCCTCTCCGTCCCAGAGGTTATAGGGTTTGCCCCGTCTTGGGAGACGCGTCTTGAAAAACGACGAGAAGAAATCACAGCTTTTTTCCTCACTCATTTGTCACCTCCTGAAGGGGCTATTGCTGCAGCCTTAATCACAGGGGACAAAGCGGCCATTCCAGAAGAGGTGAGAGAGACCTTTATCAACTCAGGGCTTGCCCATATTTTGGCCATCTCTGGGCTTCATTTAACGATTATTGCAGGGGTTGTTTTTATGATCATTCGCCGAGGGGTCGCCCTTATTCCGGCTCTTTGCCTGGCGTACAACAGCAAAAAAATAGCAGCGATTGGGACGATTTTCATGACGTTTCTATATCTCGTTCTGTCAGGGTTCGGCATCCCTGCCCAACGGGCCTTTATCATGATCAGCCTTGTCATGGGGGCTATTCTTATAGATCGCACAGCCCTTTCCATGAGAACCGTGGCGCTGGCAGCGTCTCTGATTCTTCTCATCACGCCTGAGGCCCTTTTAGGGCCGAGCTTCCAGCTGTCTTTCGCCGCAGTTGTTGGCCTGATTGCGGGCTATGAAACGTGGCGAAATCCCCTGACAGCGTGGGTTGTGCGCGGGGGCATGGGGCGTAAATTCATTCTGTATGGGGGTGGCCTTGCCTTTACCTCTTTTCTTGCAACCCTGGCGACCCTTCCTTTTACAATCTACCTCTTCCATCGGTTTAGCCTCCATGCGGTTGAGGCCAATCTGGTGGCGGTTCCCTTAACAAGCCTTGTGATCATGCCCTCTGCTTTTCTGAGCTGTCTTCTGGCTCCCTTAGGGTTAGGAGACATCCCTCTTTTTGTTTTTGAAAAGTCCCTTATCCTGTTGAAGGAAATTGCTGCAACCGTTTCTGCCTGGCCGGGAACCAATATCCCCATGGCCCGTCCGCCGCTTTTTTCTTTTGTTCTGATTGTGTTAGGCGCCCTTTGGCTGTGTCTTTGGCAACAACCGTGGCGGAGATGGGGCGTGGTCCCTATTTGCTTAGGGGTGTTGGCGACTTTTTGGAAAGATCCGCCCCATCTTCTTATTGATGGGCGAGGGAAGCTTGTGGCTTTGTATGAAAACAACACCCTTCATCTTAATTCCTTGCGAAAAGGCAAGTTTATTGCGGACGTTTGGAAGAAGCATTTGGCAGCTCAAGACATAAAACCTCTCCCCTGCAAGGACGGTGTGTGTGAGGCTGTGGTTCGCGGTGTTCCCCTTGTGATTTCTTCTGCTAAAGAGAATCAACCATGTGTGAAAGGGGCTTTGTTAATTCGTCTGGAGCCCAGCCAAAAGGCGTGCCCAGAAGCGTATCATACCCTTGATTGGTATGATGTATGGAGAGGCGGAAGCCACACGGCTTGGGTTACTCCTGGTGGCCTTTATCTTGAAAAAGTGCGTCCCCGTCGCCATCATCGCCCCTGGCAATGCCGGGCTATTTCTCGAAAGAATAGACCATAGAAGGGTGTGGAGTAAGGCGAGTTTTTTATATTGTAATAAAAATGTGTAAATTGACTTAACCTTAAAAATACCAAACCCCTTTCAATAAAATAATATACTTAGTCACGCCCTCTCCTTTTCTTTTTTTGTGATTTTTTCAAAAAATCACTAGAAATCTTTAGGGGAGTGTGTATAAAGAAGATGGAAAAAATATCAAATTTGGTAGTGTTTTGAGCAAAAGCTTAGATAGTTTGTTAGGGGGAAGAATCAAAATTGTTCAACCTCTCGAAGGGTACAGGGCGGGAATTGATCCTATTTTTTTGGCAGCTTGCATTCATCCCAAACCTCAGGAAAAGATCTTAGATGTAGGCGCGGGGGTTGGAACAGCGTCCCTTGCCTTGGGGGTGCGTTGCCCTCATGCAAAGGTGATGGGTCTTGAAATTCAACCTGATTTGGTAGAATTGGCCGCAACGAATATCAAAGCAAACCAGCTGACAGAGCAGGTTGAGATCATTGAAGGAGACCTTCTCTCTCCCCCACCTGTTTTTAAACTGCACTCTTTTGATCAGGTCATGACAAACCCTCCTTATTATGAGGACAGTCGCACCCAATCGTCTCCTATCCCCGGGAAGGCACAAGCAAACACAGAAACGATAGATCTTGGACAGTGGTTGAAACTTTGTCTTGAAATGCTCAAGTCAAAAGGAACGTTCACAATGATTCACCGGGCAGAGCGGTTGCCTGAGATCCTTATCCATTTGGAGAACAAGGTTGGTAACCTTATCGTTTATCCCCTGTGGGTAGGGTCTAACAAAGCAGCTCGACGCGTGATTATCCAGGGTCGTAAAGGCATGGGAGGTGAGTTGCGACTGGCCTCTGGGATGATGCTGCATGGGGGAAGTGAAAAATACACGCCGGAGGCGGAAGGGATTCTGCGCTCAGCGCAAGCACTTGTTCTTTAAGGAACAAGAACCGCTGAAATCACCACAAAGGCGGTCGAATACGGGGGCTCATCGGAAAAAGAGACATGGCTTTGTGCTATATACCCGATGGGAAGGCGAGAGTTTAGCTTTTCATAGGCTCTTCCATGAAAACAAAGGGAGGGAGCACCTGAAGGGGCGCGAGATATTTCAACATCTCTCCAGCCAATTCCCCCCCTCATACCCGTTCCTAACGCTTTTGCGGCGGCTTCTTTTGCAGCGAATCGATTGGCAAAAGCGCGTGCGGGATGGGCGCTTGTGGTTGCGTATGCCTGTTCTTCTTGTGTAAACACCTTTTGTATGAACGGCTCTCCATATTTTTGGAGAAGGCGCTCAATACGGTTGATATCCACCAAATCCACACCAATGCCAATGATCATTCTCGCTCCACGGAAATAACGCGCGGTGACATACGAAGCGCTGCAATAATATTCTTTAAATGTTCTAAATCTTGTACATCGAGGTCTATGCTGATTTCGTAAAACTCAGGCGTTCTGTTTTTAAACCTTAAATTGAAAATATTTGCATTTTGGCGTGCAATGCTGGTTGTTATGGCAGCGATGCTTCCCGGCTGGTGCACAATGACCATGGAAATGCGAGCGGCATGGTGATCTACGTCTTGGGTATCTTCACTCCAGTTAACGTCAATCCAGCGTTCTGGTGAATCCATAAAGCGATCCAGCGTTTTGCATGTGGAGGTATGGATGGTGACTCCTGTTCCTGTCATGACAATGCCCACAATATGATCCCCTGGGACAGGGTGGCAACATCCTGCAAAATGAATGGGCATGTCAGGGATTAAGCCGGAAATAGCAAAGACGTTTTCTTTTGTTTTTTTAGGGGGTTCTACCTTAAGGTGATCCCCTTTTGTACGGGGGGCGGCTTTGTGTTCTGGATAAAGAATACGAATCAGTTCAGTGGGGGTCTTTAAGCCTTCCCCCACGCAAGCGTACACATCCTCAGTTGATTTTACGCCAAAAGGCTCAATCGCTTTCTTGATGGTTTTTTCATCAAAGTGAAGGTGTTCTTGCCGAAAGAATTTTTGAAGAATGCTTTTTCCAGACTCAACAAACTGTTGGTGCATTTGCTGGCGTACAAATCGACGAATGGACGCGCGGGCCTTTCCTGTCACCACAAAGCGTTCCCACGTTGGGGAAGGATGCTGGGTTTTGGAGGTGATAATTTCGACTTGGTCTCCGTTTTCAAGCTCGGTTCGAAGGGGCATCATGCGCCCATTGATGCGAACACTTGCACAATGGTTTCCGATGCTGGAATGAACTGCATACGCAAAATCAATAGAGGTGGCGCCGTGAGGGAGGGTAATGAGATCCCCCTTTGGCGTAAAGCAAAAGACTTGATCCTGAAACATCTCTAGTTTGGTATGTTCCAAAAACTCCTCAGGTCCCTCTGCATTGTCTAAAATATCGAGAAGGCCACGAAGCCATCGATACTGATACCCATCATGGGCGACACCTTGCTTATACTGCCAATGGGCGGCAACGCCCAGCTCGGACACTTCATCCATATCTTTGGTGCGGATTTGAATTTCAATACGATGCTGATTAGGGCCAATAACAGCCGTATGGATGGATTGGTAATTGTTTTGTTTAGGGGTGCTGATGTAATCCTTAAAGCGACCAGGAACGACAGGATAGGTGCCGTGAATAACGCCTAGGGCGCGATAACAATCAAAGACTGTGTCGACGACAATCCGAAAGGCAATAATATCAGACAGTTGCTCGAAAGTGATGTTCTTTTGCTTCATCTTGCGCCAAATGGAATAGGGCGTCTTTTCACGTCCCGCAACAAAAGCTTTGACGCCATTTTCTTCCAGGGTTTGCTTTAATTCTCCCACAATTGGATCCAGAAAATTTGCTCCTTGTTCGCGTAAAAACGTTAGGCGCGCTATGATGGACTCATTAGCATCGGGATGAATTTGTGCAAAGGCAAGATTCTGGAGCTCATCTTTGACGGCATGAAGACCAATACGCTCCGCAAGGGGAGCATAAATTTCCATTGTTTCTTGGGCAATGCGCAATCTTTTGGCTTCTGACTCTACAAAATGAAGAGTACGCATATTATGAAGGCGGTCCGCGAGCTTAATCAGAAGAACGCGGATGTCCGATGACATGGCAATCAGAAGTTTTCTAAAGTTTTCGGCTTGTTTTGTTTTGTCCGATTGGAATTCAATTTGAGAGAGTTTTGTCACCCCATCAACGAGAAAAGCAATTTCTTTTCCAAAAAGGGTTTCGATTTCTTCGAGGGTGGCCACTGTGTCTTCAAGGGTATCATGGAGAAGGGCGGTGACAACGGTTGCCACATCAAGGTGCATGTCAACTAAAATGCCGGCAACTTCTAAAGGATGGGTGAAGAAAGGCTCTCCGGAGGCACGTTTTTGTGGCCCATGAACCTTCATCGCAAAAATATAAGCGCGGTTTAGAAGATCTTCATCCGCATGGGGATCATAGGCTTTGACGGCTTCAACTAGCTCATATTGACGAACCATTGAGACTCGATTCTTGAGAAAATGCTCCCGCCACCCGAGGAGTTATTGATAATTTATTATTATTCTTCTTCATCAATGGCTTCCCGCTCGGCTGGGTATGGGGGTCGGTGGTGGGC
>CAZSAH010000014.1:0-33084 GCA_964605015.1 uncultured Alphaproteobacteria bacterium
ACACTCTTCCCTCGCTATCGAAGGAAATACCTTAAGCCTTAAACAAGTCACAGATATCTTAGAAGGAAAGCGCGTTATTGGACCACAAAAAGATATCATGGAAGTTCGTAATGCCCTTGCTATATATGCGAAATTCGATCAATTGAGCCCCGTGTCTCTCAGGGACTTTTTATATGCTCATGAGGTCCTTATGAAAGATCTTATTCCAGACAATGGGCAATGGCGTGAAGGCGGCGTTGGCATTTTCAAAGGCACTGCCGTTGCCCATGTTGCTCCTCCCGCAAAACGTGTTCCTAATTTAATGAAAGACTTATTTGAATTTCTTAAAAAAGATAAGCAAACACCCTGGTTGTTAAAAGCGTGCATTTTTCATTACGACTTAGAGTTCATCCACCCCTTTATGGATGGAAATGGCAGAATGGGGCGATTGTGGCAGCAACTCCTTTTGACACAAGAAAACTCCATTTTTAAGGTTATCCCTGTCGAAGACCTTATCAAAAAGCATCAACAGGACTATTACAGCGTTTTAAGCCAGTGCGACCAGCAAGGCAATTCAACAAAATTCATTGAATTTTCCCTTGAATTGATTCTTATGGCCCTTCAAAATTATAGAAAAGACGCACGTGTTCGTTTAAATGATCCCCTCTCTCGCTTAACGTACGCTAAAAGAACTTTTCAACACACTTTGTTTCCTCGGAAAGCCTACAGAGATGTTTTTAAAAATATGTCCACCGCTACGGCGAGTCGTGATTTAAAATTTGGGGTGGACCAAAAAATTCTAGAGCGCGAGGGGGTTAAGAACCAAACCCTGTATCGTTACACCCCCACAAATGGCCAATAATTATTATAAAAAACCTTGAATTTAAAAGTATTTAATGGCAAAGTAAAATCATGAAGATGGTTAGAAATATAATGCAATGAAGCCCGGACAACAGACCTCTATCCATGTCCGCGGAGCGCGAGAGCATAACCTTAAAAATATAGAAGTCGATATTCCGCGGGATCGCTTGGTCGTCATTACGGGGCTGAGCGGATCGGGAAAGTCCTCCCTTGCCTTTGACACCATCTATGCAGAGGGGCAGCGGCGCTATGTGGAAAGCCTGTCGGCTTATGCGCGCCAGTTCTTGCAACTTATGCAAAAGCCGGATGTGGACTCTATTGAAGGGCTTTCTCCCGCCATTTCTATTGAGCAAAAGACAACCTCGAAAAATCCACGATCCACTGTGGGAACAGTGACGGAAATCTATGATTACCTGCGGCTTTTGTTTGCCCGCATCGGCATCCCCTACTCCCCTGTGACAGGGCTTCCGATTCAAAGCCAAACCGTTTCCGAAATGGTGGATCGCTTGATGGGATTGCCTGAGGGCACGCGCCTTTTCCTGTTGGCTCCCATCGTGCGGGGACGAAAAGGGGAATACAAAAAAGAAATTTTAGATCTGCGCAAGCAGGGCTTTCAGCGCCTAAAAATTGATGGAAAGCTTTATGATATTGAGGAAGCCCCCTCTCTTAATAAGAAAGTAAAGCACGACATTGAAGTGGTGGTGGATCGCCTGGCCATGCAGCCAGACTTGGGACACCGTCTGGTGGATGCCATTGAAACGTGCCTCAGGCTTTCTGATGGCCTTCTGATCGCAGAAAATGCAGACACAAGCGAGCGCCAGACCTTTTCAGCAAAATTTGCCTGTCCTGTCTCAGGCTTTACCATTGATGAAATTGAGCCACGGCTTTTCTCCTTTAACAGCCCTTTTGGAGCATGCCCAGGATGTGATGGTTTAGGCGTGAAAATCGTTTTTGATGCGGCCCTTATTGTGCCGAATCCTCATCTATCCATAGGGCAAGGCGCCGTTGCGCCATGGGCCGGGGCCTTTTCTCATTATTACAATCAAGCCTTGCAGGCCGTCCTGGCTCAGTATGGGGGGCGAATGGATGAGCCTTTCGAGAGCCTTCCTCAGCGAACAAAAGATGTCATTTTGTATGGGTCAGGGGGAGAAAAAGTTCCCACTACCTATAAAGATGAGGCACGCACTTTTACGCAAAACAAACCTTTTGAAGGGGTTATCCCAGGGTTGACCCGTCGGCAACGAGAGAAGAAAGAGAGACATGGCCAGCCTGAGGAAATGAATCGCTATCAAAGCACCTTGCCCTGCCAAGAATGTGAAGGATATCGCTTAAAGCCAGAGGCCCTGGCGGTGAAGATTGACACCCTGACCATTGGACAGGTGACAGAAATGTCCATTGCACAGGCGGCCACCTGGTTTCAAGAGCTTCCCCTCAGGCTAACGCAAAAGGAAAGAGATATTGCGGCTCGCATTCTCAAGGAAATCCATGAACGCCTTGGTTTTTTGGTGAGTGTGGGGTTGGGCTATCTGTCCCTTGCACGCGCCTCAGGAACCCTCTCAGGGGGCGAAAGCCAACGGATTCGATTAGCGTCCCAAATTGGGTCAGGCCTTGTAGGTGTGTTGTATGTGCTGGATGAGCCGTCTATTGGATTGCATCAGCGGGACAATGATAAGCTTCTGGGCACCCTCACGCGTCTGCGCGACTTAGGGAATAGCGTTCTTGTAGTGGAGCATGACGAGGATGCCATCCGCATGGCGGATTATGTGATCGATATGGGCCCTGGCGCAGGGGCCAAGGGGGGCTTTGTCGTCGCTCAAGGGACTCCCCAAGAGATCATGAACAGCCCTGCCAGCCTTACAGGGCAATACTTGACGGGAGTCCAAAAAGTAGCTGTGCCAAAGACCCGGCGCAAAACAAGCCCTCAGGAGGCCTTACGGGTTGTGGGTGCGCGCACCCATAATTTACAAAATGTGACCGTTGACTTCCCTTTGGGAGCCTTTGTGTGCGTGACAGGGGTGTCAGGCGGGGGGAAATCCTCCCTTGTCATTGAAACCCTCTATAAAGGCCTTGCGCAGATTTTAAATGATAATTCGCAAGCGCCTGGCCCCCATGATCGCATCGAAGGGATCGAGCTGATCAATAAAATCATTGATATTGATCAATCCCCCATTGGCCGCACGCCGCGCTCTAACCCCGCCACCTATACGGGCGTGTTCTCCCCCATTCGAGACTGGTTTGCAGCCCTTCCTGAAGCCAAGGCCCGTGGCTATTCCCCAGGGCGCTTTTCCTTTAATGTCAAGGGCGGCCGGTGTGAGGGATGCGAAGGGGATGGAGTCATCAAGATCGAAATGCACTTTTTGCCGGATGTATATGTGGAATGCGATAAATGTCATGGGAAACGCTACAATCGTGAAACCCTTGAAATTAAGTATCGGGACAAATCGATTGCGGATGTCTTGGACATGACAGTGGCAGAAGCCCTTGTGTTTTTTGATGTGATGCCCAGCATTCGGGAAAAACTGGCGACCCTCGTGCAGGTTGGCTTAGGATATATTCACGTGGGCCAACGCGCCACGACCCTATCAGGGGGAGAGGCGCAGCGTGTGAAGCTGTCGAAAGAACTCTCTCGACGCGCCACGGGCAAGACCCTTTATATTCTGGACGAGCCCACAACAGGACTGCATTTCGATGACGTCCGCAAGCTTTTGGAGGTTCTCCATGCCCTTGTGGACCAAGGAAATACAGTCATTGTTATTGAGCATAATCTTGAAGTCATTAAAACGGCTGATTGGATTATTGATATTGGTCCAGAAGGGGGCGAAGAAGGGGGGCGCATTGTGGCGACAGGAACCCCTGAAAGTGTGTGCAAGATTTCTAAAAGTTATACGGGCCATTATTTAAAGTCCTACTTAGAAGGGAAGTAATAAAAAAGGAAATTGTGCACAGCACGGCTGACCCCTTTTTAGGGCGATTTAGGGTCAAGAAATTTTTTTATTCTCTGCGTAAATAATAGCCCTTTACAGAAAAAAATGCTTTGTCATCAGCGGGTTATTTTCGTGTGCTTAAAAATGCATCATTTCGAACTAACCCATGCTTTTATCATCAAAATTTTGTCTCTCCTTTCTTTTGTCCACAAAGTTATCCACAGATTCCGTGGGTAGTTTTTATCCCTGAGGGGTGGTGCTTTTGAGGGGTTTCAGGGTCTCGTTGTCATTTAAGTGATTGTCACCCGAGCAGTTGTCATCCTGAACTTGTTTCAGGATCTTGTTGTCAATGGGATGCTGAAACAAGTTCAGCATGACAATATTTACATGAAAATATTTGTCAAATGGCCCCTCAGAAAAATTGACATTACAGAAAATTTATTATAAAGTATAAATATAAAATGGATTAATTCTGCAGAGCGTTTGCCAGAGAGAACTGGGGGTTAATTTTTAAGCCAGTTTACCTTTTTCTCTGTTTTCGCTATGATACCTCACTATGCGCCCTTAGCTCAGCTGGATAGAGCGTCGGCCTTCTAAGCCGCAGGTCGCAGGTTCGAATCCTGCAGGGCGCGCCACATTTTTGAAATTAGGATTAAAAATAACATGTTCAAAGATCGATCTCATCTTCAAAAAGTGATTGAAAAAGCCTGGGAAGAGCGAGACCTCTTGTCTCCCGCCAGCACCGGCGAAGAACGGGAAGCTGTCCGGGAAATTCTTTTCGAACTCGACCGCGGCGAGTTAAGAATTGCTGAAAAAATTGAGGCAACTTGGGTCACTCACTCCTGGATTAAGAAAGCCCTTCTTCTCTCTTTTCGGCTAAACGATTGTTTTTTAATGGATCATCGCGGCAGTTCTTCTTATGACAAGATGCCGTTGAAGTTTGAAGAATGGAGTGAAGAGCAGTTCAAACTCAGCGGATTTCGTGTGGTTCCTGGCGCCATTGTGCGCCACTCAGCTTACATCGCACCGAACGTAGTCCTTATGCCCTCTTTTATTAATATAGGGGCTTATATTGACGAAGGAACACTGATTGACTCGGCCGTGCGCGTTGGATCATGCGCCCAAATTGGTAAAAATTGCCACCTCTCAGATAATGTGGGCATTGGGGGCGTTCTTGAGCCGGCCCAAGCAGACCCTGTGATCATCGAAGACAATTGCTTTATCGGAGCCTGCTCAGAAATTGTGGAAGGCGTTTTTGTGGGCACAGGGAGTGTCCTGGGCGCTGGCGTTATCTTAACGGGCTCCACCAAAATTGTGGACCGAGAGACGGGAGAAGTCTCTTATGGCCGCATTCCACCGTACTCCGTTGTGGTTCCCGGCATCCTTCCTGATCCTATTCCCACAAAACCAGCCCTTCAGTGTGCGGTTATTATTAAACGTGTGGATGAAAAAACGCGCGCGAAGACCTCTTTGAATGAGTTGCTGCGGTGACAATAACTCCTACCGCTGCGTGGCGTGTTTGCGATGTCCAACCCCTTGAGTCGTATCGCTTGTCTGTCCAATTTTTAGATGGTGTCAAAGGATACGTAGATCTCTCTAAGCTTATTATGGGGCAAAACGCCGGTGTCTTTAAGACTTTGGAGGATCCTTGCCTATTTAACAAAGTTTACCTTGACCACGGAGCGATTACGTGGCCTGGAGAATTGGATTTAGCCCCTGATGCCATGTATGATATGCTCAAAGAAGAAGGAGAGTGGATTGTATAATGTGCTCAACAAACTTGAAATTGATTTGATCTCTGCTGTCTTCAACCCAAAGGACCATCTGTGTCACCCATAGATCCTGTTAAACTCAGCCAAGACCTGATTCGCTGTCCCAGTATTACCCCTCAGAACGAGGGAGCGCTTGAAATTTTAGAGACCGCTCTCTCTTCCTTAGGCTTCACCTGTGAACGCCTTGATTTTGAAGGCATCTGCAATCTTTATGCCCGAAAAGGATCGGGCACACCTCACTTTTGCTTTGCAGGCCATACGGATGTTGTTCCTTTAGGAGAGGCGGCTCTGTGGACCCATCCTCCTTTTGAGGGGCAAATCCAGGACAACAAACTGTGGGGGCGAGGAGCAGCAGACATGAAATGCGCCATTGCGGCCTTTGTCAGTGCGCTTTCCCGTCAAGAGGCGGCACCAGGAACCATCACTCTTTTGATTACAGGCGATGAGGAAAAGGACGCCCTGCATGGAACCCAACGCCTCCTTCCCCTCTTAGAATCCCGAGGAGGCATTCCTGACCTCTGCTTAATTGGAGAGCCTACCTGCCTTGAAGCAGTCGGAGATACCCTCAAAGTAGGTCGCCGGGGGAGTGTGGTCGGAACACTTGTTTGCTATGGAAAACAGGGGCACATCGCCTATCCCCAGTATACGGACAACCCTATCCCCCGCATGATTGCCTGCTTAAAAGCCCTTTATGCCCATTCCTTTGATACGGGAACTGATCATTTTGAACCCACCCGTTTTGAGGTGACCTCCGTGGATGTGGGCAATAAGGCCAGCAATATCATTCCGCATAAAATTGAGGCGCGCTTTGGGGTTCGCCTCAATACCCTGCACAAAGCTGAGGACATTTGTCACCTTATCCGCACCCTTTGCACCACAGAAGGGGGACACCATGAGCTGAGCCTCACCATTCATGGCAATGCCTTTTTAACAGAAGACCCAGACAAAATATCGCTCATTCAAAAGGCTGTCTGCGCCGTCACGGGCCGCCTTCCCGCCCTTAGCACCACAGGGGCAACAACAGATGGCCGCTTTATAAGCGCTTATTGTCCTGTGATTGAATGTGGGATGAGGGAAGAAACCATGCACCAAGTGGATGAGCATGTCGCTCTTGAAGATATTCATAAATTAACCGATATTTACGTTTCTATTTTAAAAACATTTTTTACGACAGGACCCGTATGACAATCTCCGTTTCCATCTTAAAATATGCACATGCAGAGGATTTTCCCCTCCCCAAATATGCCACCCCTTATAGCGCCGGCGTTGATCTGATGGCCGCCCTGAAAGATCCCCTTGTGTTAAAGCCCTTTGAGCGCCAGTTAATTCCCACAGGAATTTCCCTTGCGGTCCCCCCTGGCTATGAAGCGCAAATCCGCCCTCGCTCTGGCTTGGCCTTAAAGAATGGAATAACCGTCTTAAACTCACCCGGCACCATTGATGCCGATTATCGAGGGGAAATTCAGGTCATCCTTATTAACTTAAGCCAAGACCCCTTCCTCATAGAACGAGGTCTTCGCATAGCCCAGATGGTACTCGCTCCCGTTTCCACACTCCTGTGGAATGAAGTGACCCACCATGGGGATAGGGAAGATAATGTACGACAGGGAGGCTTTGGCTCCACAGGCCTTAGGTAAGAAGCATGAAACCTTATGTTCATCTTTTTGTCTTTCTCGTGGGGATTGCCCCCGCCCTTGCGACGACCAAAAATCCTGTTCCCCGCTTTGCAGCTCTCAAGCCAAAGGAAGTCAATGTCCGGGTGGGCCCCGGCCCAAATTACCCTGTTGAATGGATTTACCTTAAAGCAGGGTTCCCCATAGAAGTCATCGCAGAATTTGATATATGGCGTAAAATTCGCGATCAAGAAGGCACAGAAGGCTGGGTCCACAGGGCAATGCTGTGCTCAAAACGGCGAGCGATTGTTCAAGTCCCAGAAACTCTTCTTTATACACAGGCGGACCCACAAAGCCATCCCCTCGCCCGTCTGCAACAAGGGGTTATTGTCGAGCTCCTCAAATGCTCTGACGCGTGGTGTCAGGTGCGTATTATGGATTTCAAAGGGTGGGTGAGGCGTAACGTTCTGTGGGGGCTTTATCCTGAAGAAATCATAGGATAGTCTCGGTTGTCATCCCCTTAAGGAAATCTTAAGAGAGAGTATGTATCATGTACAACAAGATAGGAAGACGCGAGGGATCAGCCCGCCTTCTTTATTGTTGCTACAACATAAAGGAAACTCATTATGGATATTAAAAAATTTCTTCGAATTACAGCGTTCATCGCTCTCTCCAGCGGGATGTTCGGAGTGAGTCAAGCTGACATGATTAAGTGCTCAGACGATCATAATGCGTGTTATGGATACGGATTCTGCCGAGCAAATAGTGGGACAGTAAGCGGTTGCACAACCACACTAAGGTGCTGCGGACTGGTAGACTGTGGGGATGGAGAAATAATGAAAACAGCGTGCCCGCCAGACGAAAAAACACTCCACCCCAGGTCAATGAAGGACTCCAGTGCACCACGTACGTGAGGAATCAACAGCTCCCTATAGTGTGGCACGAAAGCCCTACCCCTTCACCACAGCTTGAGCAACGCCCTCCACAGGGGCTTTCAACAAGGCAATCGCCTCGATCATGGCCTGTTCTTGACGAGTGCGGGCGTCTTGATCTTTTAAAAGATGTCCCACAGCCGATGCCAACTTTTCAGGCGTGCAGTCTTGCTGCAGATATTCAGGGATGGCATTCCTGTTGAGTAAAATGTTGACCATACACACCCAAGGGGTTTTCAAAAGAGCTTTTGCAATCCATCCACTGATGACCCCAATTTTGTAGGCAATCACACAGGGAAGATGGGCTGCAGATAGGTGAAGCGCAACCGTGCCCGAGGCAGCAAGGGCCACGGAGGCGGTTTGAAAAACGTCTTTCCGGGCCGCTTCCCCCACCAGGATTTGGACGTCACAGGGCCAGTTTTCACTCCCCTGACGCACCAAAGACTCAACAGCAGGAAGGGTGGGGATGACGACTTTTATTTTAGGAAAATCCGCCTTCAAAAGGCGCACCGTTTCTTTGAAAATTGGCAGCAGCATGTCTACTTCAGACCGCCGACTCCCCGGAAGCACACATAAAAGGTTCGGATCCCGCGGGCCCTTTTGAAAAGTCTCTTGCGCCACAGGATGGCCCGCAAAGGTTGATTTTAAGCCATACTTTTCAAAGTACGGGGGCTCAAAGGGATAGAGGCACAACAGGTGGTCAAGAAACTGAGAAACTTTACGCGCACGCCCCGGACGCCAGGCCCAGACGGTAGGGGCAACATAGTGAATCAGGCGGGGCCTTGTGGAAAGTTTATGAAGGCGTTTCATCACGCGAAAGCTAAACTCTGGCGCATCAATGGTGACAACCACATCCGGCTTCATCTCAACGATAGTAGCAACGGTCAGCCTCAGGCGCTGCAACAGACGCGGCAAGGTGCGGAGAATGCCAAAAACCCCCATAATCGACAGCTCTTCCATGGGAAAAAGACTGATAAGACCTTGGGCTTTCATCCTCTCTCCCCCAATGCCTGCAAAACGCACAGGGTGGAGGCCCTTCAGAGACGCCATCAACTCAGCCCCTAATTGGTCACCCGACGCCTCACCAGCAATTAAAAAGATTACAGGGACCTGCGACATTGGGCTGATCCAAGGCCGACAAGAAAAAGGCCTTTGTCTTGAGCCAACTGTATGGTTTCCTCTCGTTTCAGGAGAATGGTTCGACCGGCTTCAACGGCAATCCCCCGCAAGCCTGCCGCAACGACTTTGCGAACTGTTTCAGGGCCTATGGTAGGCAGGTCAACACGTTGGTCTTGTTGTCGCTTGGCGATCTTTACTAGGACACCGCCAAGGCCAGGACGTTGCAAAAGCTTGGATCTCTCTATCATCGCGTCCGTTCCTTCAATGGCCTCAACCCCAATGACAAGATCTTCTTGAATCACCACAGCTTGCCCCACATCAACAGGACTTAAGGCAGACAGGACTTCAAGCCCACGACCCACATCTCTCCACCCTTGATCATCCGGCTCAACGGAGGTCAGCATGCCTTCGGGCGCTAAAAGCTCGGTTAAAATATCATCGGGGCCCACGATACGAAAGCCACGCTCTTCAATCAACTCAATGATAAGTTTAAGAAGATTATCATCGCCTAAGGCTTTTGCGCCAATCTTCGCAAGCCATTTGACGCCTTCCCAATCGGGGCGAATTTCACTTAATACCGGACGAGCAATGGCGCCCGCCATGACGAGCTCTTGAATCTTGTTTTCCTGAAGGTAAGATAAGGCGACGCCTACTTCTCCAAAGGATAGCCAAAGATGGGGGCTGTTTTTGACCAGATCTTCGTCCGCCTGCCCCTTGAAAGCTAACACAACAAAGGGGCGTTGTTGGCTTTGAAAGACGTCTATAAGGAGACGGGGCAAATCCCCTCTGCCCGCTAAAAGAGCAATGGGCGGATGATTAAGCGCAGGCTGCACGGGGGCGATCCTCTGCCTCGTCTAGCTCGAATTCCCAGTCTTCTGCGGGCAAACATATGGGGCGTTTTGGGTCTTCTTCAATAAAAGCCAACAGATCCTTCACTGTGCGACAGTGTCCATAGAGCGTCCTGATTTTTTGAAGACGATCTTCGAACGTTCCGGGTTGTTCTTTAGACAAAAGCTTATAAGCATTGCGCAGGTCGTGGATATCTTGGCGCTCAAAGCCTCGCCGCTTCATTCCAATAATATTCAGCCCCCCTAATTTAGATTTTATGGTCATCACTGTTCCAAAGGGCATGACATCCTCATTAACACCTGCCGTTCCTGCGATCATGGCATAGGCCCCAATACGTGTAAATTGATGAATAGCCGCAAGGCCTCCAATAACGGCGTAGTCTCCCACCGTCACATGACCCCCGAGGGCGGCGTTGTTTGCCATGGTCACAAAATTACCGATAGCGCAATCATGCCCAATGTGCGCCCCAATCATAATATAGCAACTATTGCCTACGGTCGTTTTCATACGCCCGAATTCTGTCCCAATATGAATCGTTACATGCTCACGAATGGTGCATTTTTCCCCGATTTCAAGGGTAGATGCCTCGCCCTTATAGCGCACACTTTGGGGGGTATATCCAAGGGCAGCGTAGGGAAAAACTTCTGTATTTGCGCCCAACGTTGTGCGTCCCTCAATCACCACATGGGGGTGAATAATGACATTTTCCTTTAAAACGACATGGGGACCAATAAGGCTATAGGCGCCAATCGAAACGCCTTCAGAAAGATGGGCTCCCTCAGCAACAATCGCTGTTGGGTGTATGGTAATGGACATGGTTTTCATCTTTCTAAAAAATTAAGGGGGAACTATAAAATTTACTCATCTGCAATCATCGCTGTTTTAATCACTTCCGCAACAACCTCTCCCCTCACCTTTGCAATCCCTTTAAAACGCCACACTGGCCCTCGCCGGTGGGTTTTTTGGACCTCAAGGTGCAGCGTATCTCCGGGGAAGACCATCTTTCGAAAACGCCCCTCATCCACCCCCATAAAATAAACGAGCTTTTCTTGGTCATACACATCGAGAGTATGCATGGCAAGAACGGCTGCTGTTTGGGCCAACGCCTCAATAATCATTACGCCCGGCATAACGGGTTTTTTAGGAAAATGGCCTTGGAAGTACCAATCCTCCGCAGAAACCGTCTTAATGCCTTCGGCGCTTTCTCCCGCAATCACGTTCACCAAGCGGTCGACCATCAGCATGGGGGGGCGATGGGGTAAAAGACGCATAATTTGGTCTAAACCTAATTCAATAGGCATCACATTTTCCATAGGTGCATTCTGAGCTTCTGCGAGGGACATGCCTTCCTCCACGTTTAAGATGTCTTTCGAGTCTCTTCTTCTATCCGTTTTAAAACAGCGACTTGACGATAGAATGTTTTTAGTGGCATGGCGGGGCTTCCACATAAAACTTCGCCGGGATCCACGTCACGCATGATCCCACATTGAGCCGCAAGGCGCGCGCCTGTACCAATCTTAAGGTGCTCTGTAATTCCAGCTTGTCCACCAGCAGCAACATAATCTCCAAATCTTGTGCTTCCGGCCACACCTGATTGGGCCACCATGACACATCCTTTTCCAAAGTGGACATTATGTGCAACTTGTACCAAATTGTCAATGCGAGTCCCCAATCCAATCACCGTATCATGGCCGCTTCCCCGGTCAACCGTTGCATTGGCCCCAATTTCCACATAATCGGCAATGATGACACGCCCTAATTGAGGCACGGGCACATGGCCGCCCATATCTCCTGGATCCATGAAAAAGCCAAATCCGCTTTGGCCAATGCGCGCCCCGGGCTTGATATGCACGTGTTTGCCAAGAAGGGCGTGGGATACAGAAACGTGGGCCCCTACAACAGAATTCTCTCCAATCACCACGCTCTCACCAATCACAGCAAGGGGGCCGATCTCGACAAAATCCCCCAACTCCACCTTTGCGCCAATAACGGCTTGCGGCCCAATAACGACGCCTTTACCCAGCTTTGCAGTGGGATGAACAACGGCTGAGGGGGCGATGTCTGCTTCTTTTTTCTCCCTTGGATAAAAGGCATTCGCAATCAGGGCATAGGAGCGATAGGGATATTTAGCCACTAAAAGCGCCAAATGAGGGGGGGCACGGTTTACCATGTCCGCGTTTAAAATGCAGGCTGATGCTTTTGTTGTGCCTAAGGCCTCTGCATATTTGGCATTATTAAATAAACTGACGCAGTGGAGGGCCGCTTTATCCAAAGGGGCCACATCTTCAAGGAGAAGAGCGGGATCTCCTCGCCCCACCTCGCATTGGCCATGGGCAGCAAGCTCAGCCAAGGTAAAGGGGCCGTGTTTCTTATAAAAGCGAGGATCTGTCATCGGTTATGTGTCACTCCATCTCATCAGGGCTATTGTTTATACCCTTTCTAGTATGCCAACAAAAAGAGAATCTCGCCAAGACATTAATGCGAAATGGCGTTAAAATTTTATTACAGATTTGTTTTCTCGCTCTCATTCTGCTAGAATACGAGGAAAACCCTGGAAAAGGACCCCTATGCCCAACATTGCTTTTCTTTCCTCTTCTTCCCCAGAGGCCCTCAAAGCAAAAACAACCTTTGAGGCGCTATATCCGTCTGTCTCACCAACCGCAGCAGATATCCTGGTGGCTTTAGGGGGAGACGGGTTTATGCTGGAAACCATGCACGCTTATCTTGAAACACGCATTCCCATTTATGGCATTCATTGTGGAAGCGTGGGGTTTTTGATGAACGAGTTTTATCCCCAAGATCTTTTAAATCGCCTGGAAAAAGCCAAACCAACCCCTCTTTATCCTCTTGAGATGACGGTTCAGCGCAACGGGGGAGCCCTTACCAAAAGTCTTGCTTTTAATGAAGTCTCTCTTTTGCGCGAAACCCGCCAAGCCGCCAAAATTCAAATTAGCATTGATGACGTCGTACGCTTACAAGAACTGGTTTGTGATGGGATCTTAATCTCAACACCCGCGGGGAGCACGGCTTACAACCTCTCCGCCCATGGCCCCATTATTCCCCTAGGCTCGCCTCTGCTTGCTTTAACTCCTATCAGTGCATTTCGCCCACGCCGTTGGAAAGGCGCCCTTCTTCCGGAAACAGCTGAAGTCACTTTCACGATCCTTGACCCAAAAAAACGGCCTGTCAGCGCCGTTGCAGACTTTACAGAAGCCCGAGACGTAACGTCCGTTTCCGTTCGTCAAACCAAAGAAACCTACGCCACCCTTCTTTTTGATCATGACCATAACCTTGATGAGCGTATCTTGAGAGAACAGTTTTTGGAGTAAAGAGTGGGTATAAGCAGACCATCAAACAATGAGAAAATTGTCAATCATAAACTTCTTTGCGATGGGCAACACGAACAACCAAAACAACAAATTCGCTCTCTTCAATTTTGCAAATGACCCGATAATCGCCCACGCGATAGCGCCAAAAGTCAGCATAATTACCCACGAGCGCTTTGCCCAAAAGCCGAGGATTAGGGGAAGGCAAGAGCCTCTCTCTCAAAAATTTTTGAATTTGTTTCTGAGCCTGTTTATCGAGCTTCTCAAAATGCTTTTGAGCAATCTTGTTAAAGCGAACAGACCACTTAGTGTCTGCTGTCATGCAGGCCAAGCTTTTGCTCTAGCTCTTCAAGAGAGATGCTTTTTTCACCGCTTTTTAAATAGTCTTCATAACTGGCGACTGCGAGAAGATAATCTTCCTGATCTTCGAGAAACTCTTCAACAGCGCGCTTTATATAATAGCTTTTTGTGCGATGCGTGTCCTTCGCCAATTGGGCAAGTCTTTTTTCTGTCTTCTCAGGGAATCTTACGGTCATCATGATGCAGCTCCTCCATCCTCTCTTTTTAATGTATTACATTTATACCAAAACATCAAGGAGTTTTTATGTTTGTGTCGCAAACAAGCTTGCCTTACACTAACTCTCGGCGAGTTTGATTTTCTTCTTCACGCGCCTCTTTGGTTAAAAATTTCCACAGCTGTTCTATCTTTTTTGAATCTCTCAAGTGACGCGAGTACACAAAATAAAAGCGCACAGAGGGAACGGGAGTCTCTGGAAGAATTTGAACAATGTTTTTGCACTTTTTCGCAATGTAGGCAGGGAAACAGGCAATTCCACTGCCGCCCTCAATCGCCCGCGCAATTCCATAGAGGTTATTAATAGCAAGATAGGCTTCTCGCTTCACACCAGGGGGAGTGCCACACGTTAGCAGCCAGTTCACATTATCAAAGGGAATCATAGCCTTATCACTAAACACCACAAGCCGATGGCGATCAAGGTCTTGGGGAGTTATGGGCACGCCAAACTCAAGGAGGTATTGGCGACTTGAGTAAATATGAAGAGGGCGACATAAAAGCTCTCTATAAATAAGTTCATCGTCTTCTGTCACAAGGGCCGTAATGGCGACATCCGACTCATGAATCGTCAAGTCAACGGGGTCATCACTGACGCGCAATGTCAAGCGAATGTCTGGATTTTCATTCAGAAATGTGTGGATGCGGGGGGCAAGCCACGTCGTGCCAAACCCAATGGTTGCCGCGATTTTCAACGCCCCTTGAGGGAGGTGAATGCTCTCAGTGATCCTAGCTTGGACCATGGCGAGGTCTGAAAAAACTTCTCGTGCCGTTCGAAAGAGCAGCTCGCCCTGTTCCGTCAACAGAATCCCCCGCGCATGGCGATGAAAAAGAGGGACACCCATGCGATCTTCAAGACCACTTATTTGGCGACTAATCGCTGATTGGCCAATCTGAAGACGTGTGGCCGCATGGGTAAAACTCCCCGATTCCACCACATTATAAAAAATCCTCAGTTTGTCCCAATCCATCATGGGTTAGACAATCCCTTCGTCTTGTAAAAAGGTTGCCGCATCAAGGGCTCCCATGCAGCCCATCCCAGCAGCTGTCACGGCTTGTCGGTATACCTTATCCCGCACATCCCCTGCAGCAAACACACCTTTTATATTGGTTTCTGAGGTCAGGGGCGACCCCAGAACATATCCTTCATGATCCAAATCCAGATGGCCTTTGAATATTTTGGTGTTAGGCACATGGCCAATGGCAACAAAAACGCCATCAAAATCAAGATCTTGCGTCTTTCCTGAGTGTTGATCTTTCAAGCGAACCCCTGTGACCGCAAGGGGATCTTCACGTCCCAACACTTCTTCCACCACATGATTCCATATGACATGAATCTTAGGATTCTTAAAGAGGCGCTCTTGAAGGATTTTTTCAGCGCGCAGCTGATCCCGCCTGTGAATTAAGGTCACTTTTGAGGCATGATTGGTGAGGTACAGCGCTTCTTCAACGGCCGTATTCCCGCCGCCCACAACGGCGACTTCTTTTCCTCGAAAGAAAAAGCCATCACAGGTAGCGCAGCCAGACACCCCAAAGCCTCGGAACTTTGTTTCGCTTTCAAGACCCAACCATTTTGCTTGCGCCCCTGTGCACACGATAAGCGTCTCTGCTTTATAAGCTTGCCCCCCTTCCCCTTGGCACACAAAAGGCCTTTTGGAAAAATCCACATGGGTAATGCGGTCGTAGATAATCTTTGTTCCCACATGCTCCGCCTGAAGGCGCATTTGCTCCATCAGCCAGGGGCCTTGAATCACATCCGCAAACCCAGGATAGTTTTCAACATCTGTCGTGATCATCAATTGGCCTCCAGGCTCAAGACCTGCCACAAGAACGGGCTCAAGATTAGCTCGCGCTGCATAGATGGCCGCCGAATACCCTGCAGGGCCACTGCCAATAATAAGAACTTTTGTGTAAATTTCCGAACTCATGAATTCCCTTCTCTCCTAATTTATATTTATCATTTTATACTTTTTTACCCTTAAGTCAATTTTTCCGGTTGGCCATTTGAAACATTTTTTAAGTATTCATTTTCTTAACTTCTATGGTATATTCTTATTGTTTTCTACATTTCATAAGGAATAAGATATCCTTTGAGTCAAGCTTGGACAAAAAATTTACTCACCTTTTGTGACAAACAGATCCTCTCGATTTTCCTGTTTGGATTTTCGAGCGGGTTGCCGTTTTTGCTCACCCTGTCTACCCTGACCATTTGGTTAAAAGAATCAGGCGTCAACAATACAACCATTGGCCTTTTTGTTGCCACAACCATTCCCTATACCTTTAAGTTTCTATGGGGACCGATGGTAGACCAGGTTAAAATCCCTTTTCTCTCCGTTTTTCTAGGACAACGCCGCAGCTGGGCTCTTCTTGCTCAAATCGTTCTTGTCTTTATGTTGCTAGGCCTTGGCGCCTCTGATCCAAAAAGTAATATTTTAGAAACCGCTCTCTGGGCCTTTGGTGTGGCCTTTTTTTCAGCTATTCAAGATATTGTCCTTGAAGCTTATCGCATTGAAATCGTAACGGAGACTCAAAAAGGGGCGGCGGCCAGCGCCATTGTTCTGGGCTGGCGAATGGGAATGATGACGTCAGGCGCAGGCGCTCTTTTTTTAGCGGCGACATTTTCGTGGCAAATCGCCTACGACATCATGGCAGCCTGCATGCTGGTTGGTCTTATCACCACCCTTTGCAGCCCTTCTCCTCCAACCCTTGTGTTTAGCCCCGCCCCCCATCTTTCTGTGCAAGCCAAAACCCATGAGCGTTTTTGGCACTGGATTTCTTCAACCTATGGGCCGCCTCTGAAAGAGCTTTGGCAAACATATGACTGGCGAATCGTCCTGGCCTTTATTGTTTTTTATAAGGTAGGGGATACAACACTGAATGTGATGAACACCCCTTTTCTTGTGGAACTTGGCTTTAGCAAACTTGAAATTGCGCATGTGGCTAAGTTTTTTGGAATCTTTGCCATGATTGTGGGGGGATTTGTGGGAGGGCTCTTCCTCAATCGCTATGGCATTCTACCCAGCCTTATCCTCTGTGCCTCTCTTCAGTTCCTTTCAAGCCTTATGTTCGTTGCCCAAGCTCTTGTAGGGCACAACCTCAGTGTTTTGATTCTGACGATTGGCATTGAAAACCTTACCTGTGGCCTTGGAGCAACTGCCTTTATTGCTTATCTTTCTAGCCTTTGTAGCATTCCTCACACAGCCACCCACTTTGCCCTTCTCTCCTCCTTTGGATCCCTGACACGGATTATTTTGTCCATTGGGGCGGGTGTTCTGGCCGATATTCTCCCTTGGCCTCTCTTTTTTACTGTCACAGCAGCCGCCTGTCTCCCCTGTCTTTTCCTGTTAATCCAGGCTTCCGCGCACTTTTCCTATAGGCCTTCTTTTTTAAAAACAGCCCCACAAGGTTAGCTCTTGCATTTTTTAAAAAAGAGCCTATATTAAAAGATGAGTTTAAAACTCTTATAAGGATAGACAACCGTAGAGATTGTGTGCTCTGCGTAAGAAACTAAGATGACTAATGACCTCTTCTTCTTACCCTCAGCCTTCCCCATATGTAAGACTCGCACGCGAACTCACGTAAAAGGACAGAATTTTTATGCGTTTTCTTAAAAACTCGTCACTAGTAAACGCCTGACTATAAGGATATAGAAATGAAAAACGGCACTGTAAAATGGTTTAACTCGACAAAAGGCTACGGCTTTATTCAAATGGAAGACGGCTCACCCGATGCGTTCGTTCACATCACTGAAGTTGAAAAAGCCGGAATTTCCAACTTGGCTGAAGGTCAAAAAGTCAGCTTTGACTTGGAAACCAACAAGGGAAAAACATCCGCTGTCAACCTAAAGTTGCGGTAAACTCTGGGGGTTTCTCTTGGGAAACCTTCCAAAGCAACCCTTCGTTATGAAGGGGGATTTTTTTAACGGGTTTTTGTAAAAACTCGTACTTAGTAACCGCCTGAATTTTATAAGGATATAGACATGAAAAACGGCACTGTAAAATGGTTTAACCCAACAAAAGGCTACGGCTTTATTCAAATGGAAGACGGCTCACCCGATGCGTTCGTTCACATTACTGAAGTTGAAAAAGCTGGCATTCCTAATTTAGCTGAAGGTCAAAAACTCAGCTTTGATTTGGAAAGCAACCGGGGAAAAACATCTGCTGTCAACCTAAAGTTGCAGTAAAGACCCCTCGTTCGTTGCTGCGGAGAGCTTTGCTCTCTCGCAGTGACGGCAAGAGGAACCACCGTCAATCATCCTTCAATTGACGTGAAATCTTTTCAACGTCCTTCAAAGACGCTTTTGTCAGCTTTGCTCTCTCTTTTTTATCCGCAGACAGAATACGTTCAACCAGAGCCAAAGCCTCAGCAATCGCGTCACGCCTTAGGGCCACCATAGCGTCCTCTTTTTCAATTTCAAGGCGCTGAAGAAGAGCGGTTTCTTTTTGCTTCACAAAACGATCAAAGGCTTGCTCCCCAGATTTCTTAATTTCTGCCGCTTCTTTTTCCGCAAAAGACATTATCTTTTCAACGTGATCAATCGCTTCGCTATGCTTTTTTTTATAAGACTGAAGAAGGCTCACCGCTTCCTCAAGAAGACGTTCCGCTTCGTCCAATTGCTGGGCCACTTTTTGGCTATGCTCATCGAGGGCTTTGGCAACATAAGAAAAAGCCCGTTTTCCAAAGCCCACCAACAACAGGACAAACGCAATCAGGACCCAAAATTCTGCTGTAGAAAACATTATGTCTCCAACTCTTCTAAGGAATATGCTCGTCCTGTCAGCTTTTCCAGAATGACTTGGGCGACCTCTTGCGATATCTCTTTGGTGTTGGCACTGGCTTTAAGACGGGCGCGATAGAGGCCCTGCTCTCCCACATGCAGGCGATCTGCAATCTTATCAAGATATTCTTTTTGCTTGTGAGCCAGATCCGAGGCCACCGCCCGCGCAACAGCGCGCGTCTTTTCTTGAGATGCGCTGCGGGCGTTTGCAAGCGCCGCCTCGTACTCAGCGAGCAAAGCTTCCGCTTCCTCACGATAGAAACTGGCCTTGTTGATCTTTTCCTCTAGGGTTTTTTCGCGGAATTCAAGGGTGCGCGTGATCTTTGGAAGAGCCACCCACAGCAAAATTCCATAAAGAATTACAAAACAGACACTTAGCCAGAAAAGTTGAGACGAAAAGGTTGAAACATCTAACTGAGGCATGGGCTCTGCTTATTTAAACAAAATCAAGAAGGCAATCAAAAGCGCAAAAAGGGCCACGGCTTCTGTCAGGGCAAACCCCAAAATACCCATGGGGAAAATTTGTTCCCGCGCAGACGGGTTTCGCGCTGTCGCCGTGATAAGCGCAGAAAAGATAAGCCCAATGCCCAGGCCTACTCCGGCCAAGGCAAACATGGCCAGGCCTGCCCCAATCATACGTGCTGCTTCAACATCCATTATAAGTCTCCTTCTTTAGTGTAAGTGAATTGCATCATGTAAATAAATGCAAGTTAAAATTGTAAAAACATACGCTTGCAAAACAGCCACAAGAATTTCAAAGGCTGTTAACACCGTATTTACCGCCAAGGGGGCCACTCCAAAAATACCGAGAGCCACCGTAAAGCCTGCAAAAACCTTTAGCATCGTATGCCCTGCCATCATATTCGCAAAAAGACGCACCGACAGGCTGATCGGGCGAGAAAGATAGGATAAAATCTCAATCGGCACAATCAGGGGCAACATATAAAGGGGCGCCCCCTTCGGCACAAAGAGCATAAGGTAAGACACCCCATGGCGCACAAACCCCACAAGAGTGGCGGTCCCAAAGGCAACCATGGCCAGACCAAAGGTCACAATAATATGGCTTGTAAAGGTAAACCCATAGGGAATCATGCCCAATAAATTCCCCATCAAAATGAACATAAACAAGCTAAAAATAAAGGGAAAATAGCCGCGGCCCTTGATCCCCGCCGTTTCATCAAGAAGGGTCGCCACAAACCCATACATCATCTCAACAAAGGCTTGCCAGCGCCCTGGAATCAGCTGGCTCCGACTCATTCCCCCCACAAGGAAAAGCGTGATGGCCCCTACCGTCAGCACCATAAAAAGAGACGAATTTGTAAACGACACATCAACGCCCCCTAACTTTAAGGGGAGAAGCCTGTGGATTTCAAACTGATGAAGCGGATCATGCATAAAAAGGTTTTACTTCGTCTTCGTTAAGGTCCGATAAACATTCAGCATACCAGCTATTGATCCAAGGATAAACAAGGAAATCAATCCCCACGGGGACGTTCCAAACACCCAATCTATAAAAAGACCCGCGCCCACGCCCGCTAAAACACCGCCCACCAACTCAACACCTGCATTAAAAAATCGCCCCATGAGCGTCTGAGAGGCATTTTCTTGAAACAGAGGCGTTTTTAACTTCTTTTTAGCCTCCTCAAGACGCACCTTTAACTCGCCCAAGGTCGGGTCATCAGACATAATCTCTCTCCTTTTTCAAAAGGATAGGGACCTTCTCGTGGGGTGTCAAGGGGAGGAGGTATTCCTCCTTAGAGACCGACAATTTTCCTCTTCTTGTCATCTCCTTTCCTTGTCATCCTCGATCTAGAAAAGGCTTGTTTTTCGAAGAAAAACAATGACTTTTCTTGAATCGAGGATCTTGCGCGTAACAAATAAGATCCCCGATCAAGAAGTTCTAAGATTTTCTTTGAAAATCAAGAACTTCTAAGTCGTGGACGACAAGTTATGCGATGGATAAATAAATGTCGGGTGGCAAGACCACCTTCCACAATCCAAAAATTTATGTTAAATATTAACATATGGCCATTGAATCCACGCTCACAGAAATTGCAATCGTCGTCACCGCTGCCTTGACGGGCGGCCTTATTCTTGAAAAAATCAAGCAACCCGCCATTCTGGGCTACATCTTAGCCGGCGTTATCTTAGGGCCGTCTGTTTTTGGGCTCATTGAAAACCGAGAAACCGTGACCTTCCTGGCAGAGCTTGGCGTCTTGATGCTGCTCTTTGTGGTAGGGATGGAGCTTGATCTGCGTTCTTTTGTTAAAATTTGGCCCATTGCTGTGGGGTGCATTCTTCTGCAAATAGTGGGAGGATTGTGCATTGCCTTTCCCTTAGCTCATTTGTTCCACTGGCCCCTTAATTTAACCCTACTCTTAGCCTTTGTCTTTGCCCTGAGCAGTACGGCGGTGTCTGTCAAAATTTTGGATACAATTGGTGAATTAAAAACAGGGGCCGGGCGCATTACGATTGGGATTCTCATTGCGCAAGATTTAGCCCTTGTCCCCATGATCCTTACCGTGCGAGGCCTTCAGCCTAATAATGAGGTTAGCATTTTCCTGATGGCAACGAAGATCATCGTTTCCATTGGCCTGTTGGCAGCCCTTGTTTGGTATTTAAGCCGCCGGGAACGCCTTCGCCTGACCTTCTTGAAAATGGCCGTGGGCAACACGGATCTTACCCCCCTTATCGGGCTCACCTTCTGTTTTGGAGCCGCCGCCATTGCCGGTCTTGCGGATCTGTCAGCCGCTTATGGCGCTTTCTTGGCGGGCCTTGTGATGGGCAACAGCAACAAGCGCCAAGCCATCATTGAGCGAATGACACCTATCTATAGTGTTCTCATGATGATGTTTTTCCTGTCCATTGGTCTTTTGCTAGATCTTCATTTTATTTGGGAAAATTTAGGGAAAGTCTTGATGATTTTGCTTTTCATTACCCTTGGCAAAACCGCTCTGAACATCAGCATTCTTCATCTTTTGCGCCAGCCTTGGACGATTTCTTTTATCTCAGGCCTTGTGTTGGCGCAGCTCGGAGAGTTTTCCTTCCTTTTGTCAACGGTGGGGCAAGAGGTGGGGATTGTGGATACGTATGGGAATAATCTTATCGTCTCCTTAACGGCTCTGTCCTTAATGCTAAGCCCTCTCTGGATGACAACGGCCAAAAGGCTCCATGATCTGGCACCAAAGCGCACAGCCACTGTCTCTCAGCTTCTGACTCTTTTATATGGGCACCAAGTGTCTTTGATACAACGCCTTTACGGTCAGATTAAGAAAAAGGTGGGACGCCGTGCCGACCTTTCAGATTGAAAACACGTTTGACGGTCTTGTCGGCGGCATTGATGAAGTGGGGCGTGGTCCGTGGGCAGGTCCTGTGGTTGCGGCAGCGGCTGTTTTTTTGGACCCGTCCTCCCTCCCCTCCCCTCTCATGGATGCGATCCAAGATTCTAAAAAACTGTCCAAATCAAAGCGTGAAGCGATTTGTGACGCTCTTCTAACCCTTGATGCTTTCCACTACGGCCTTGGCCTGGCAACCGTGGAAGAAATTGACCAGCTTAATATTCTGAAAGCCACCTTCCTCGCTATGGAACGCGCCATGCGCGCCCTTCCCCAGCCCCCCTCCACCTTTCTGATTGATGGCAAGCATATTCCGCGCTTTGAGGGCATTCAAACCCACCCCCTGGTCGGAGGGGACGACATTAGCCTGTCCATTGCGGCCGCCTCTATTATCGCCAAAGTCACCCGAGACAAAATGATGGAAACCCTTGCATCCGCCTATCCTTTTTATGGATGGGAAACCAATGCAGGATACGGCACAGCCCACCATCAAGCCGCCCTCAAAACCCATGGGATTACACCCCACCATCGCAAAAGCTTCGCCCCTATCCGGGCGCTGATGGGGTGAATAGGGGATGCAGGTTCAATTTAGCATATTGAAATATGAATTTTTCTATTGCAAAATACGCAAATAGTTATTAAGTATATTTATATATTTTTAATCTTGAGGTGTTGTTTTATGAAAAAGTCATTTGTTTTGTTCCTCTCTCTTTTGTCCACAACGTCTTCTGTGTGGGCGATGGATGATCTTCCAGATCCTTTCAAGGCCGCCCCTCGTCCAGCAGCGTTTCTGCCCGGTGAGGAAGAGACTTCTGTTTTAGGATCTAGTCTGCAGGGCCTTGGTTTGGAAGAAGGTGAATGGTTAGAGAACCTTCGGACTCTAGAACACCTAAACACCGAAGAAAAGTTGTCTGCTTTCTTTAAAGTCCTCGCAAAACATAAGGACTTCTTCTTCACAGAAGGAATGGATACCGAGGCGCGCATGTTCATGGTAGACATGCTCATTTCCTTTTCACCTGACAAGATTGATAGCTATATTACAGCCATCAATTGTGCTGAAACAGCTCAATTCTTAGCAAGTATGGACGAGACACAACGTGCATTCATAATGCCCGCTTTGTTAGAGCAAGCGCACCTTGCACCCCAAGAGATGAAGGCCCGCATTGCGGCCATTCGTTTACATGAAAAAATCCTCTGCCCAGAAGGGATGGATGCCATGGCGCGCGAAAATAGAATAGGCTCCGCATTAGAGGTTCCAGCCGATGAGCTTGAGGGCCGTATTACAGCCATCAATTCTCCTGAAACAGGTCAACTCTTAGCCGGGATGGACGAGAGTGAGCGTGAAGCCATAATATGCACCTTACTTAACCTTCCAGCTCAAGAGATTACGGCCCGTATTGCAGCCATCAATTCTCCTGAAACAATTCAACTCTTAGAAAGGATGGACGAGAGTTGGCATGAATCCACAAAATGCACCTTGTTTAACCTTCCAGCGCAAGAGGCTAAGGCCCGCGTTGCGGCGGCCATTCGCTCAGTTGAAGACATCCTCGCTGGGATACATCTTCGGGCGTACGGGGGGCGGGTAATAAATTTTGCACTCTCCCTTCCCCCTCAAGAGAGTGCGGCCCGTGTTGCAGCCATGAATTCTCCTGAAACAATTCAACTCTTAGAAGGGATGGACGAGAGTGGGCATGGATCCATAAAATGCACCTTATTTGAGCTTCCAGCTCAAGAGATTAAGGAGCGCGTTGCAGCCATCAATTCTCCTGAAACAGTTCAATTCTTAGCAAGTGTGGACAAGAGTTGGCATGGATCCATAAAATGCACCTTATTTGGGCTTCCAGCTCAAGAGATTAAGGAGCGCGTTGCGGCCATTCACTCAGCTGAAGACATCCTCGCTGGGAAAGATTCTCAAGCGTACGGGTACATAAGAAACACCGCACTCTCCCTTCCCGCCCAAGAGATTACAGATCGTTTTGAGGCCATTCGCTCAGGTAAAAACATCTTCGCTGGGATAGATCCTCAGGTGCTTGGATGGACAATAAAGACCTTAATCTCCCTTCCCGTCCAAGAGATTACGGACCGTATTGCGGCCCTTCGCTCAGGTAAAAACATCCTCGCTGGGATAAATCCTCAGGTGCTTGGGTGGATAGTAGATTCCGCAATATCCCTTCCCGCCCAAGAGATTACAGATCGCGTTGCTGTTCTTACCTCTCTCTGTCCAAAGGGTGTGGATGCTCAAGCGCGCGAAGAGACAGCACGCATTATATTTCCAACTTTAGTAGATCAATCTTCACTCCAAGGACTCACGTTCACAGACCGTCTTCGTATTGCTAACCTTTCCTTGGAGAATAAAACCCTCTGCCCAGAAGGGATGAATGCCCAGGCACGTGCATGGATGAGACACATCGCCTTTTGCCTTTCGGCCGAAGAAATCAAGGACCGTGCCAAAGCAATCGCTTCTGATGAAACACTTAACCTCTTAAAAAATCTAAACAATGCTGATCGTTCAAAGGCTATAGTTTCACTGTTCCAAATTGAGGCGAGCGCAATCACAGACCGTATAGCGACCATTACCACACATGCTGGGATTCTCTTTCCACAAAAAATAAGCGATGAGAATCGACAAGAGATGGCTGTAATGTATATGCGCACGCCAACTCCAGAAATTACCTCTCGTGTTGCGGCCATTATCCGCCTCTTTCCAGGCAACATAGATGCTGAAACGCAGACAGAGACAATACCGCAGGTCTTTTCTCTTGATAACATTGAGCTTGCCGCCCGTGAGGCAGCCATTGTCCGGCATACTCCGATTCTCTTCCCACAGGGGATATCAGCAGAAACGCGTGGCCGGATAACGCTTCGCGCCCTTGCGTTTGATGCCACCACGCTTAATGACATCGTTGTATCATCTATGCAGAATTCCCCGGAGCTTGCTGCAGAGGAGGATCCCGAGCGCCGTTCTTTGCTCATTGAGGGCATGCTGCGCGGAGGGTAAGCTCAACCAAGTTGGGGTGTCATATCCCATGGGATTACACCCCACCATCGCAAAAGCTTCGCCCCTATCCGGGCGCTGATGGGGTGAATGGGGGAGGTTCGATTTAATTTTGTTCTTAAGAAGTTATTAATATTTATATGATAATATTATGATAATATAAATTTAACTTAAAACAAGGATATTACAAATGACGAAATTAGATAAACTTAAAAAGTCTTGTGCCTATTATTTATTATTGTCCCTCTGCTGCACCGCACCCGCTTTGGCAGATGTCACAGTCGTGAATAAGTCCAAGGATCTTGGAATTCACTGCAGTTCATATATAAATGGCGTTCCTAAACATTACTCTGTGGGCCCAGAAGAATCTTTTACCGTCCCTATTCCCTCTCCTGGCAAGTGTAAGGGGGCATCCCACCTTGTTCCTCATATAACAAACTGTGAGATAAGCTGCGGTGAGAATCATTCGAAGGTCACACAACATCTTAAGTCTGATGACACAGGTAAAACGTATCATTTTATGCCTTTAATACCTGCAATACAGGCAAGGTTTGAAGAGGCTAATTAATATCAAAAAGAAGCGAAAGAAGGCTATTCATTGTCCTTGACGTTGCCTCATTTTCGGGTGTCCCCGCGAAAGAGGACGTATTATAACAAACAATTCTTCTCATATGGCCAATCAAAAAGGTTGACCCCATAGAAACTCTATTATACACTATAAATATAAAATGGCAAAAGACTGCAAAGGGAGGATAGATGAGGGCCCCGAAGATTACCGGGAACCCTCAAAGGTACCACAACTCCCAAGGCTTAGTCTGTCACCACAAGCGTTTCCAAAAGCCCTTCAAGACTGCCATACAGGTGTTTGGCCTTTAAAATAAAGACCTCCATCTGTTCCAAGATCAACTGCAGTCTTCTATCACCCAAAACCTCCCCCCGTGCTAAAGCTCTGCACACAAAGGTATCTAAGGTCTGAAGAGTGATGTTTAGCTGCTGAAAATCAAGGGATAACTGCTTGAAAAACTCTGGGGACGCGTGTAGTTTGGACGTAGCCATGGTATGCTCCTTCTTGTGTAAGGGGTTGTTATGGTTAGTCGCATGTGGGTGTTGCTTCACCCATGTGCGGCGTTTGAGAAGTGTAGCATGTCAAAATTTAGATGCAACACTTTTTTTAATTGCGTGATCAAAAAATTCTTAAAGGAGGCAAATTTCTGTCGCGTTAGCGTCATTGCGAGGGAGCGAAGCGACGAAGTAATATAAGTATGTCGTCATTGCGTAGCCTGGGTCATTCCCTTGATTTGTCATCCTCGGGCTAGAAGTTCTTGATTTGCAAAGCAAATTCTAGAACTTCTTGAACCGGGGATCTTATTCGTTGCGGACAAGATCCTCAGTTCAAGAAAAGTCATTGTTTTTCTTCGAAAAACAAGCCTTTTCTAGACCGAGGATGACAAACGAGGATTGATAATAGAAATGAGGATGAAAATAACAACCGACAGCAAAGTTTGCTCAACTAGTAATTGATAAACAAGGAAAAGGTCATGGCGGCCATCAAAATTTCTCCCTCTCTTTTATCCGCTGATTTTGCCCGGTTGGGAGAGGAAATTAAGCATCTTGAACCCTTTGCCGACATGATTCATTTGGATGTGATGGATGGTCATTTTGTCCCCAATATCACCTTTGGGGCCCCTGTCATTAAAAAGCTACGCCCCTGGACGACCCTTCCCTTTGATGTTCACTTAATGATTAGCCCCGTCGATCCCTTGCTCGCAGATTTTGCCGCAGCGGGGGCCGACATTTTAACAATCCACCCAGAAGCCGGGCCGCACAGTGAGCGCACCTTACAAACCATCAAGGACTTAGGCTGCAAAGCCGGCCTTGCGCTCAACCCTGATACACCGGCTGACGCCCTGAAGTCCTTTTTACACCTTGTGGATTTAGTCTTGGTCATGACCGTAAATCCGGGCTTTGGGGGCCAATCCTTTCTTGAAACTCAGTTGCCAAAAATCAAGCAAGTCAGAGACCTTATCGATGCGAGCGGCCACCCTATTTTATTGGAAGTCGATGGCGGAATTTCGCCAACAACCGCTCCCCTTGTCATTGACGCAGGGGCGGATGTGCTCGTTGCGGGCAGTGCTATCTTTAAAGGGGGTCCCGCCCATTACGGCCACACCATTCAAGCTTTACGAGGTGCCCATGTCTAAGAATCTTTCTGCAATCGAACGCCACAAGGCCCTTAAAGGGCTTTCCGGCTGGAAAGAAGGAGAAAGCGGGAAGTCCCTGACGAAAACTTACACCTTTTCTTCATTTCCCCATGCGTTCTCCTTCATGACCCATGTCGCTCTTTATGCAGAGAAAATCGATCACCACCCGGAATGGACCAATGTCTATAATAAGGTCCACGTCACCTTAAAAACACACACAAGCGGAGGGGTGAGCGCAAAAGACATTGCTCTGGCCCTCCACATGGACAACGCCGCGTTCGCCTTCCTCAATCCTTGTACGTTGGATCAATCCGATCGAGTTTTCTAAGAAGGGTAGCCCAGTCTCGCCCTCCAAAATCGGGTTCGAAATCCCGCACATCTTGGGCGGCTTGTTCACACACCTCATGAGGAGGAATAATAACCTTTTGGCCACTTGACAGCACCGCGCATTGAACACTGCAGGCGCGCTCTAAAAAATACATATAAAGGAAAGCCTCTTGCACAGTGGCCCCACATGTCAATGTTCCATGATTGTGCAATATCATGGCTTTCTTCTTCCCCAAATCTTTTACCAAGTTTCCCCCTTGGCGCTGATGATCAAGCGTCAAAGAATCATAACCATGGTAAGCGAGTCGATTATAAAAATGGAAAGAAAACTGACTGAGCGGAAGAAGACCACACTCCATGGCAGAAACGGCCACTCCAGCGGTTGTATGTAAATGAAAAATAGCATTCACATCGGGTCGTTTTTTATAAATATTGCCATGAATCACATAACCCGTCTGATTATATTGGCTTTCTTGGCCTTCTAAAATTTTACCGTCCAAAGACACCTTCAACAAAGACGAAGCTGTCACCTCTTCAAACAAAAACCCAAAAGGATAAATGAAATAGGCATCAGCGCCCGGAAGGCGCGCCGAAAGATGGGTGTAGGTTAGATCATCCATCTTCATGTCCGCAAGAATGCGATAGGCCGCTGCAAGCTGAATGCGTATAGCTCGCTCAGGCGACTGATCTTTGGCGGGAAAAAGGGGAACAACAGACTGCATAAATTTTCTTCTCCTCTGTTATGTTAATGTCAGTTCGACGTAAAAATGATCTATTCATTGTATGCCTTGCTCTCGGTTGTCATCCCCGCGAAAGCGGGGATCCAGAGAAAACCTTTTAAAAACAACGCTCTCAAAAAAAATACTTGAGAAGATATAACAATTGCTTTTTTAAAAACGCTGTCTGGATCCCCGCTTTCGCGGGGATGACAATAGTGTAAATTCAAACAGTTACCTGTTCTCGATTCTTTTTACATCGAACTAACGTTAAATTAATGTTTAATTATATTTTTCGTCTTTCACGTTTCGAAAGTCGCTTCTATACTCAGGTGAATTAAAAGCACTTTGGTGCAATCCCTCCCGTTGTCATCCCCTTTACTTGTCATCCTCGGTCTAGAAAAGGCTTGTTTTTCGAAGAAAAACAATGACTTTTCTTGAACCGAGGATCTTACCCGCAACACACAAGATCCCCGATCAAGAAGCTCTCAAGATTTGCTTTGCAAATCAAGAACTTCTAAGTCGGGGATGACAAAAGTGAAATAATAAAGAAGCAACCCGAAAACAAGGCCGCTTCAATTCGTTTAAGTATCTCCGTTAAGTTTCATGGAGACCCTTACGGCCCCTCATTTTTCAAACCTTTAACATATATAATTTTTTGATTCAACTGTTTTGATAAAAAAAGAGAAAAATTTTTCTAAAATTTTAAGTCCAGAAAGCAGGCTTAGGGCGCACATCCAAATGAACAAAATCCGATTTTGGATAGTACCCGACTCCCCCCTCTTTCAGCGCTCGAGCCGCTTCTTTGAGGTCTTTAAGGGCCGTATGCTCACACCTTAAGTCAATGGCTTTTCCTTGCACGTGAAGGCTTTTTTTCGCCACACCTTTGCTGTTTTTGCACAGCATTGCATTCGTTTTTTCTGAGCGATAACCACAGATTATGTGGTAAGCATTTTTATTCCCAAGATCCACATTCAAGCGATGCATCCTATCAAACAGGCGCGGATCCATTATGTGTTGCGTCTGATCACGGCGATCCCTCAGAAGGTAGGTCAAGCGTCGCAAGGCTGTCTCATCATAATGGCCCTCTCGCCAGTAAACGCCTTCAAAGGTCTCAAGAGTATGAATATTGAAAAGAGCCAGCTTGCGAGTGGAAAACCGTGGACGCGTCACTGGCATGAAAGATGTACTAAGATATGATGGCGTTACCGCCAGGGCCGCAAAGGAAGAAGCGAGCACTAAAAATTTTCGACGGGAAAGAGGAAGTTCTGACATCAAGCGCCTTACCTTATACTGAACGGCTTACTTTTAATACAATTTCTCAGGGGTGAAAGCAAGATAAAAAAGAACACGTTCTTTTGTAATTATATCATTTTACAAAAGTTTTGAGCGGATGTCCAGTTTTCCGAATGGCCATTTCCCATTCTACTTTGGCGCAGGGGGAGCCTTGGAAGGAGCCTCAGGCGCTGGACACGCCCGCACCGCCAGTTCCCCTGGAACGGAGGATTCTCCGGGCACTGTAGGAAATAGGCTCGTATACACTTCCACACATTCATCCTTAAGGCCCAGCATATAATAAGTGGTAATATAATTATCACAATCCCAGGTGCTATAGCTGCCTATGTTCACTTTGATGCCTTTTTCTTCAACCGTATGGGAGGGATAGGGGGGCTCAGAGGCTGGGTTGAGCGCAAGGGCAAGGGGCGCATTATTATTGTTTTGATTAAACAATTGAAGAACACATTCTGTCTTATTAACGATTTTTGTAGCGGCTGACGCGTTTACAATCGCTAGAAAAATCAGAAAGGCTGTCAGTGTAAATATTTTCATAAGCTCTATCAGTTCATTGTTTCACCCCTAGAGTATACCATCATGGTCTTAAGAATTCGTAAAGGCACCCCCTCGACGGGTGTGGGCAGGTCTGATATAATCACAAAAAAAGAGTTTTGGATGATGAAAAAAGGATTTTTAATACCCCTCGGGTGCTTATTAGCCGGATGTTCCCTGTTCCCTGAAAGCGACCCCCCGCTCCCTCTTTATACCTTAAAGAGCGCGCCTCTTCGCCCTACATCCGCCTTGGCTGATCCCCTTGCGATTGACCTCCCCTTAAGCGAGCTGAGTCTTGACACACAACGCATTGCCATAACGCCTGCCCTCTATCAAAGGGATTATCTGGCCAATGGCCAATGGCCCGATCGCCTCCCCAAAGTTGTCGAGGAAATCCTTGTGGAAAGCTTGAGTGAACGATGGGGAGGAGACCATGTAAACCGCAATAGCACGGGCCTTCAGGCCACGTATGTGCTTTTCTCAGAGATCCAAGATTTCTCCTTCTATCCTGGGGCAAGAGGGACCCCCGAAGTCCGCCTTAAAATTATGTTTAAGGTGATCGATTTTCCCAAGAGACAAGCCCTTGCCGCCCGTACATTTTGTGAAAAAGTATCCGTGCCCTCGGTGTCAATGCATGCCATTGTCTGCGCCTTCAACCAAGGGCTTCACACCCTTCTACAAAAGGCACTTCCTTGGATGGAAACGGTGTTTTCAGAGAAACCTTCACGTAGGGAGGAACCAAGAAGACAAAGAAAGACTTAGTTGATCCCGAAGCGGTTAAACAGGATCCATCAATTCTTCAATATTAACACCTAAATTTGCAGCCAATAGCTTGAGAACTCTCTGTGACGCCTTCCTCTTTGACAACTCAAGCTGAGATAAATAAGACTGCGTAATTCCTATCTGTTTTGCAACCTCATCGATTGTCTTCCCTCTGTATTGTCGCCAAACCCGAATGGGATTTTCTCCACTCACTAATCTCAAAACAACGTCATGAGGAACGGCTTCATGTCCTTTGCTTTTTTCAATCCCTTGAGTAAACAAAAACTCATCATCAAAGGAGTCATAGACTTGGATAAGCTCTTGGTACTCCTTATAGGGTATGATAGCCCATTCTGGCTTTCCCCCTTTTTCAATAAGTTGAACTTCATGCTTCATCTGTAAACTCCTCCTCGAGGGGTCTCTCACAAAAGCTCTTTGTACACAGCAATTGTTTTTGATCCCATGATTTCATCAGAATAATAGGCTTCCACACGCGCGCGGCCCGCGTCTCCAATGGCTTTAAGCTGCTCTGGAGGAAGGGACAAAACCTCGTCCAAAACATGAGCTAGAGCCTCCGCATCGCCAGGGGGCGTGGCCCAGCCCGTCACCCCGTCTTCAATAACCTCGCGGGCAGCTCCATGGTTAGAGACAATAACAGGCTTTTTCATGGCTTGTGCTTCCGCCACAACCCGCCCAAATCCTTCTGGAAGAAGAGAAGGACACACAATAACATCAGCAAGCTGATAGGCCGCAGGAAGATCGGCACAGGGATGGATCCACTTCACACGATCCTCAAGACCTAAGGAGGCGGCATAGGTTAAAAGAAAGTCCCGATAAGATTCATGCCCTTGGGCCGAGCCCGCAAAAATAAGGGCGACCTTTTTCTCCTTCATCCGAGACAGCGCATTCATTAAAAGCTCTTGGCCTTTCTTCCGGCTTATTCTTCCCGGCAAAAGAATAAGACGCCTCCCCTCCCCTACTCCCCACGCTTTTTGGAGGCTTTCTACCCGTTGTTTGGAAATTTTATGGGGATCAAAAAGCTGAAGATCAATTCCCCGCTCAATAAGGCGAATTTTTGACGGCTCAAACCAGGAAAAATTCTTATATTTTTCAATGATATGATGTTCAACAAAGCGAGAGATGGCAATTACCCTATCTCCGCGTGCCATAATCGAATTGTAAAAAACCTTTAGCATTGAGCCTGAGGCATAGGGCGCATGGTATGTTGTCACAAACGGCACGTTTGCGGCTCGCGCAGCCCTCTGGGCGCTCCACGCAGGCGCCCGCGAGCGTGCATGCACAAGATCAACCCCCTCTTTGAGGATAAGGTTTTTAAGAAGCGTCGCATTACGAGCAATTTGAAAGGGATTCTTTGTATCCAGGGGAAGGGTTCTGAACTCAACCCCCTCCGCCTTGATGTCGTCCTTTTTTACGCCAGAAACAATAATGGCCCTGCCCCCTGCAGCAACAATAACCTTGGCAATTTCAAGGGTTTCAATTTCCACCCCTCCGCTTATCAAGGCCGGAATCACTTGCAGGATGGTGGGTTTAGTCTTCAATGAAGAAAATGTCTCTTTCAAAAAGGCTGGCAATGAATGGCTCCCCTTATGGTTTGCTGAAAACATTAATTGACAGAAGCGCTTATGGCCAGCTAAATTTAGCCCGCCTTCTCCATGAAGGCACTGGAGGGGTGGCCGAGAGGCTGAAGGCGGCGGTTTGCTAAACCGTTATATGGAGAAATCCGTATCGTGGGTTCGAATCCCATCCCCTCCGCCATTTTCCAGGTATTTTTGATAAGAGATTTTTCCCGTACGCTCAAACTTTTTCAAAGTTCCAAAACTAACGCCGATCAGACAGCGTCTGTTGACTCAGGTTCAGGGAGAGTCTTTTTGCTTGCACTTGCTTTGCAATATGTCTCGCCATTTCCTGGGGCGTCATGAGAAATAAAGATACCATAAAGTCCTTTGCGTAAGAATAATGACTATATTAGATATTATAATATCTTTTAAAATAAGCCAAACGGACAACGATACACAATTTTCGGGGAAACTTTCGTCATGACCGGCTGAGACGACAAGGTGGTCTTTTTCCCTAGTGCTCACTTTGCACAAGGGGGAGGACACGCTGGAGCACAAGGGGGAGCACACGCTGGAACACAAGGGGGAGCACACGCTGGAACACAAGGGGGAGGCCAGCAC
>CAZSAH010000015.1:0-7167 GCA_964605015.1 uncultured Alphaproteobacteria bacterium
GCGCCGCTGCCCCCTCTCTTCATCCCGATCACGCTTCTTATCTCCCCCGCTTCCCCAACCGTCAGAAGAGCCCCACCCTTGACCTTGAGCAGGGGGCCACGGCGACCACTGGGGCTGTTGGTAATACTGCTGGGGCTGCTGTTGCTGGGCCTGTTGTGGCTGGTGGTAAAAGCTCGGAGCCGGGGCAGCCGGCACGTGTCGGGGAACACCCGGGGGAACTTGAGACATCCACTCGACCGGGGGCGCCTGTGGTGCACCACCCATCATCTGGACGGTCTGGGGCTGCTGGATGGGAATAACTTGGCCTTGAACCGCCTGCATCCGGGCCGGGACCGAGGCCGCCGCGATATCCGGAGGGATGAGGTCGGGGATCTCCGAGGGGAGATGTATATCCCACTCGATCTTGTTCTGCTGGTAGTCGCACGCCTGAACACGGTAGCGTCCTCCCCCACCGATTCTGGTCAAAAGGGTAGCCAGCTCACGGCAATCCGAGTGCTCGTAACCCTGCCCGTTGCCAAACTCGGGTGAGTTTTTGGCCGGGGGGAGGCTGACCGGCATAGTCCGGCCACCTCCGTAGTTCTTGGTTACAAAGACTGAGAGCGGGGGGACGAGCTGGAGCAGCTTCTGATCGTCCAGCATCAAGGGCTGATTTGAGGGCTTCGCCATGCCGCGAGAGTGCCAACAAGACGGGCCTCGGCGCAACTAAGTGCCTTTTTTGACATCAAGGTCCGCTTCGAAGAACCTCCGAAACATGTCCATCAAGAAATTTCTGGAGCGGGGCAAGAAGTGGCTGAAGGACCGGAAGGTTCGGGAACCCCTCCCAGGGCGTACTGTCGTGCGCTCGCACGGGTGCTGGAATTGTAAAGCCTTTGAAAACGGAGAGTTGTACGAGAAGCACAAACTCTCAACAGGACTCCGAGACGTGCGCGTCCTTACCTCGCAAGGCAAAACACAGGGCCAAATTGCCAACATCATCGCCGGCCGAGAGACGCGCCTCCGAGAGGCCGGGGCAGGTATCTGCCTAGGTGGGGGATCCAAAGGGGACTTCGTGTCCTCGCGCTACCTCTGCGACCGCTGGGTCGGCCGCGTCGGTGTCGACCGCTTCACCGGGGGTATCGACCCCCTGCCTGAAGAGCTCAAGGACGCCGTGGACACTCCGTCCTCGTTGTCAAGTGAGGTCAAAAAACCGTCATGAAGCTACCCTTCGTCTCGGTGATCCTCGCCGTAACCACCTGGTATCTCGCCTCCATGGCCGAGATCACCCGTGCAGCATGGTCAAGGTACCCCAAGTGGTTGGACGACTGGCTCAGCTGCCCGGCCTGCTCAGGGGCCTGGTGGTGTGGGCTCTGGGCCTTACTCCTGGCCGCCTGCTGGCCGGAGGATGGGTGGGACTGGTTTGGGCTCGGGCTACCTTGGTCGGCCGCCCTGAGCGTGCTTTGGGGCTGCTTCTGGGTGCCCCTGGGCGCCTACCTCTTGGACTTCGCCCTGCGTAAGAGGGGTCAGGACTAAGATGCCTACTTGGAACCCCCACGCCCCTTACTGGATCGCTCTGAAAGCAGCCGAGAAGCGCATTCTTCAAGGTGCCTGGGACGAAACCAAAGGCGTGACGTCTGCGGCCGCCATCCTGGGCATTGATCGCCAGCAGTTCGTCGAGCGGTGCCGAATCGTAGGGGTCGTCCTCCCAGTTCGTGGACGAGCCCGCAAGCTTGATTACCTCAAGAGCCTCCCGAAGCGCGTTCCTGGTTAGTCGTCTCAATTTCCTGCCTGCAATACCTCGAGCTACAAGAGCCGGGGTCGTGCTCTCCACCTCTCAACCAGCCCAACTCCTCCCGCAGCGCCAGCAAGGACCGAAGTGCTTCTCCCACCATTCGCTCATTAAAATCCTATGTGTCCCTCCCCAAACTTTGGGGCTTGGAATCTTCTTCGATGCTGTTCAAACGAAACACAATCACAACCCCACAAGCACCAAATAGTGTTTCCTCGACACATCCAACAAATCCGTCGAGCCCGACGCTTTCGAAGCCTTATCGAGATTTCAGAAACACCGGCCTCTAGCACAAGCACGTGCCTTCGCCTCTTACAGAATCCCTCTACCCTACCTTCACAATACCAAACAATAGTCGTCATTAAGTGATCACGTCGGGGTCCATGCTTGATCCCGCAAGATCTTCGACGGCGAATGGTTACGAATCCCACTGGGCAATCTTGACCGCAGCCAACTTTCGCACCGCCATAATACACTCCCCGATAGCGAGGGTCTCACCGTCGGTATGGTGCTGTGCTCCACTGCCGCGCGCTCTGTTTGCCAAGGACCAGCAATCACCGTCAACAGATACCTCCAAAAGCAAGAAGGGGCCACCGTCGAGTGACCCCTTCTCACTGGCTGGCAAAGGAGATGGTCAAACCTCTTGCCTGTAGAAAAAGCTACCAGATCAGGAAGAGAGGTCAACACTTTTCTCGTTCTGTAATTCTTTTCGAATTTTTGTAATTCTTATACACTCGGCCGTTGTAAAGTTGACAGGTTGACAGGTTACTACAGGTACATAACTAACCTGTCAACCTAAAATCGTGAAGAAAAACGCGTTTTTTAGACCTAATTTGACAGGTTGACAGGTTTAGCCTATACTCTAATATAGAGGGGGGTATATTTATGTCGGAAAGTATTTAGTTATGTCAAAAATACCGACATAATTATTTTTGAAACGATATAACTAAGAAAAATTTAAGGCATAGTAAAGGCCAAACCTGTCAACTTGTCAACCACTCGACTAAGTATGCGAAAACAAACGACCACCATTTTCCGAACCTGTCAACCTCTGGACAGGTTCTAAAAGTGTAACAAACAGTCGTTCTAGATATTGCGTAAAGTATCGTAACTACAGTCTTTCGATCTTTTCCTTGACCTCTGTCGGCCCAATCCTCCACTGTAGTCCAACCGCGACTGGCTACCGCGGCCCGGCAAAGAGGTCAAATGGTCAATCTTTCCTTTGCTTTAGCCTACGCTGAACAAGGCTGGCGTGTTTTCCCGGTCCACTCGTTCACCAGCGACGGTCATTGCACCTGCGGGCAGGGTGAAAACTGTAAACCCGCAAGTAGGGGAAAACACCCACGTATTGCAGCTTGGCAACGAGAAGGAACCTCTGACTCAGAACAGATTCGCCACTGGTGGAGTAACTGGCCGACGGCGAATGTGGGTGTTTGCACGGGGGGAGGTCTCCTCGTGCTTGATGTCGATGTGAAGAAGGGCAAGCGTGGTGACGCCTCCCTCGTCGGGCTCGAGGCCGCGAGGGGGAAGCTTCCGGCCACCTACGAAGTCTCCACACCGTCGGGAGGTTGGCACCTGTACTTTCGCTACCCACCGACGGAGTACCTTCGAAAATCCCTCTCGACCCTAGCGCCGGGGCTCGACGTCATGGCGGAGGGGGGCTACGTGATCGCACCCCCGAGCGCCTACGTGAACGGTGTTCGGGCGCCCTACACGTTTCGCACCCAGCACCCGGTCGCGGATCTTCCCCAGTGGCTTCTAGAATACGCCAGGAGCCCCGCGCCAACCCTGGAGGCTCCCACACCCCCCAAAAGATACCCAAAGGCAACCCAAGGGCTCCTAGAGGCCGCCCGCGAGCGCTTGCGGAGGCACGGACCAGCCGTGGAGGGGGAAGGGGGAGACAACCACACGTTTCGAGCCTCCGCCATCCTACTGAACGATTTTGCACTATCGGACGAAGAGGCTTGGGACCTCGCGAAACAGTGGAATGAGACTTGTCGCCCCCCGTGGGAAGACGCCGATCTCGAGCAGAAATTTCGGAATGGAGAGAGATACGCGTCCGGCGACTATGGCCACGAGAGGGACGCCTACGCCGCCGAGGAGGCGATGCGAGCGGTGTCCCTCGCAGTCCCCGTCGAGGTGCCCGACGGTGCCAAGTTCAGCGGGACGAGGGCTTTCCGGGAGCGTATTTCCGGGAGGCCGCTCGAGGAGCTCAGGAAAGGCTACTCCGACGAGGACGTGGCGTTTTTTGCCGAGCAGCAAGGATGCACCCCCCAAGAGTTTCGGAGGAGGTGGATTATCCAATGCGGTTCTTCCTTTTGGATTTGGATTAGAGGGCGTTACTCGACACCTGTTCCAAGTACGTCTGCATTGTTTTGTTCGGAAGTTTTCCTCGCACCCGCGCGATTAAGCTGGTCCGTCCCCCTGAAGAAGGGGGATGGCGACCGCAAGAAAAAACTTTCTGAGGCCCTCGATGATTATGGTATGCCCGCCCTTCGTGTGGAGGCCTATCTAAACAGGCAAGACAGCCATTACGATCCGGTTGAGGGGGTGTTTCATGAAGCCGTTTGCCCAATAAGAGATGACCTCGTTCCCGAGTTCAATCCCCAGATTGACATTTGGTTGCGAATGATTGGGGGAAACGATGTCGAGGCATTCCTTGATTGGTTGGCAACGGTTCCTCTCCTTGACCGGCCTTCGTGTGCACTTTACCTCTGCGCGGAAAAGGGCATCGGCAAGCAGCTCCTTGCTGAGGGGGCCTCCCATGTCTGGACCGTGGGGGGACCAACGGAGTTGTCGCGTGTTCTAGGTAATTTTAATGAAGCCTTAGCTCGTTGCCCCTTCGTGCTCGCCGACGAGAAGCTCCCCAAGCTACCCGGTCAGCAGGGCATCTCGGGCGAGTTGCGGTCGATTATTGCCTCGTCCACGCGAACGCTCAACCGCAAGCATGTTGCGCATGCGCAGCTCAACGGCTGCATTCGCCTCATGCTCGCGGCTAACAATGAGCACCTGCTCGAGGATCGTGGCGAGCACAACGTCACCAAGGAAGACACTGAGGCTATCGCTGAACGCTACTTGTTCATTGATGCTCGGCCGAGGTCTCAAGCAATTAGAGACTACCTGGCACAGCTCGGGGGTAGGGCCGGGACCGATGCGTGGGTGAAGGGCGACGGTATCGCCAAGCATATCTTGTGGCTCTTCCACAACCGCCCCGTCACCCTTGGCAAAAGGTTCGCCGTCGAGGGGCGGCCCACCAGGATGGCTCAGGCGCTCGCGTGGTCGTACGGTCCCGCCGCCGAGATCCTCCAGTGGATCATCTCTTATTTGGCTCAGCCCTCCAAGATCTCCGCGCAGCTGGGACACGGGGTACTCTGCGGCAACGGAGTGCTACTGGTGTCGAGCACCGCGGTCGCGGAGTTTTGGACGCATTACCTACAGGGCAAGCAACCTTCGAACACTCTCGTGGGAAGACAACTCAAGAATCTTTCTGTAGCACATAGAGCGGCTTTAATTAAAGGTGTGCAGCGTAGGTATCATCAAATCAACCTCGAGCAGCTCTATGCGTTCGCGGAGCAAGAAGGAGGAGACGTCGAGGGAATGAAGAAAAAGATCGAGACACCCGACGAGACATGGAGGTGGTGATTGAGTGAGAAGATTTTCTTTTACAAGACCAAGGAACCTTATGGAGAGTTTTCGAACTTCGCTAGGTTTCCGATCATAGTGGACGGGGTGGTCTGGCCGACCAGCGAGCACTATTACCAGGCCCAGAAGTGGGTTGGTTACCCGGAGCGTTATGCGGCGATTTTGAAAGCCCTTACACCTAAGGAGGCGGCGAGATTGGGGAGGATGACGGATTGGCCCATCCGTCTCGACTGGGAAGAGGTGAAGGAAGGCGTAATGCTGAAGGCGCTCCGTGCCAAATTCTTGCAGCATGAGAGTCTGAGAAAGCTGCTCTGCTCCACGGGGAACGCGGAGATACACGAGCACGCGGATGTTGATCACTACTGGGCCGATGGTGGGGACGGTTCTGGGAAGAGCAGGCTCGGGGTGCTGCTTATGGCTGTGAGAGCGGAGTGTCTTAGCCGGGTACAGTGGAGGTGGTAGCAAGCCGTGACTATGAATTGGTCTTTGTTGTGTGAGTGCGGGAATAGGAAGGAACAACGCTTTGTAGAGGGGTGCGAGAGGTGCCGAGCTCTCGATGGGGTGTCTAAGGGCCCTGGGGCTGTTATCGCGGCCATCAGGGTACTTGGGGGATCAGCTACGATTGATCAACTACGAGAGGAGACCGGCAACACTTATAGAAACCTTATCAGGGGCTTGAGACAGCTGCAGAAAGACGGAAGAGTTTTTCGCAGGTGTTTGGATGGCGATGAAAAAAAGGAAGTCGAGTGGTGCCTAAAAACCGGGTTGAGTGTGCCAAATCCTGTCAGAGGCCGTGAGGAATTCAGGTTGATGGCTATCAACCTATTGTCCAAGCCCAAGAGGTCCAAGGACGCGAGGGGCCGCTGGACGAAGAACCCTGAAAGAGGTAAAGTAGTTTAATGATTTGAACAGAAGCCGGTATCTAATCTCTGCGGGGTCGAGCATGGATCCCGACAAGATGCTGACGGGCACGGGGCCTCGTGTCGAGCGTGGATGGCAAAGGATGCGAAGGGTCGCTGGACGAAGAACCCTGAAAGAGGTAAGGTGATTTAATGAAACCGTCCACGTGGAGGTGCAGGGCCTGCGGGCGATCTTCTTCCTACGCCATCGTAGACGCTGACGGGCGAGGGGCCTCGTGCCCTCGTTGTTGGCGCTCTTACAACTCGGCGCCCACCACCCCGGTCACGTCCGACCTCCTGCGCCCGGCTGCGCGCGTGGGTGCGCAGATCGGCGCGGCGGCGCGCGGGCCGAGGGGCGGCGCGCTCGGCGGAGCAACGGGGGCGATCCTCGGCGCGCTCGCGGATCGCGTGCTCACCCGGCCGGAGATACAGCCGGCGGCCAGGCTCGCGCGGACCCTTTTCGGTGTGTTTTCGGACATCCGTGAGCACGTGTTTAAAGGTAACCGGGGATGAGTGGAGGGTGGTTGGTTTCCTCCTCGAGCGATCCTAAGGCTCTTGCAGTTGTGGACGGGTTGGGAAGGTTTGCAAAGTACGGACCTCATTACTCGAGACGTACACCTGGCTCTAAGACGTTTACGGGGGTAGGGCGCGAGGTTGTATTGCTGCACGAGAGCGAGGCCGCAGTGTGGGCAGTTGTTTATCAGAGGACGCCCGCAGCGAGAGGAACGGGCATCAGTAGAGGGAGAGAGAGAGAGAGAGAGAGAGAGGTAGATATTCGGCCGAGGTATGTATGGAGGAACATGCTATTTCGGCGTTTGGATGAGTGTCCGGTGCAAGCCAGTGATTTGATAAGCGCAGCCA
>CAZSAH010000015.1:7267-29589 GCA_964605015.1 uncultured Alphaproteobacteria bacterium
GGGAGAGGTTGCGGACCGAAATAGATCTTCGTAAGGTGCGTTCTTCTAACCCAGGGTATTGCTACAAGATGGCTCGGTACACGAAGGACCGTATCGTGAAGGGAAAGCTGTATTTATGGGCGCCACCCCCGCAAAACAGCTCGGTCTGTTTACCGTTGACAGCTACCACTTAATCAGGCTTAATCCAAACCCGTGGACGTATCGGCGACTAAAGTCTCCACTTACGTCGACTGCGCCCGGAAGTTTCTTTTCGACTTCGTCATGGAGTTGAAGGCGCCCCCGGGGCCGTCGGCCGTGCTCGGCACGAAGACCCACGGGCATGCCGAGAAGTTTCTCAAGGAAAGTGTACCTCCTCCCACCGATACGCTCGAGGGCCGCATGGCGCAGGCGCTCCTCGAGCATATTCCCCCAAGGCCTCCGGGAACCTACCTCGTGGAGGAGGCGTTCAAGCTCGAGACGTTTCCCGGGGGTCCCAAATGGAACGGGAGGATCGATCTTCTCGATCTCGGGTACCCGCTCGTCTACGACTTCAAGACGAGCAAGGACTTCTATTACGCCAAGATGGCGCCGGAGCTGCTCGTCGATCCGCAGATGGTGTCGTATTCCGTCCTCGCCAAACTCTGGGTTCCCAACGCGCCGAGGGTCTACGCCAAACACATCTACGTTAGCTCGAAGCCCAAGGGTCCGGTCGTGCCCACGATGGTGGTCCCGGTCGTGTTCGAGCTCGACCAACTCTCCCGCGAGTGGGAGAAGAATGTCGCACGCGTGCGTGAAATGCACGCTATTGCAGAGGCCAAACCAGACCCCAACGACGTTCGGCCGAATCCGCTTATGTGCCGCCGGTACGGCGGCTGCCCCCACCAGGCCAGGTGCGGGCTCTCACCAGGCAAGGCACTAGGAGGTGTCATGTCCACTCTTGATGATCTTCGTCGCAACCACCAGGCGTCCCAGATGCAGCCCATTCTTCCGCCCGAGGTTTTGCACCCTGGGCACTACGTTCCCGCGGGCTTTGTAGTTGCCCCGCCGGAGGTACAGTCTCATTACCAGATGCCGGTTATGCTCCGAAAAGAGGATGGGCAGGTGACGGCGATGCCGGCGCTTCAACCGCAAAACCCTGCTCCACCTCCTCCAACGCCACCGCCGCCGCCACCTGTGCAGGCCGCTCCACCACCACCAACGCCACCTGTGCAGGCCCCGGTTGCTTTGGCGGGTAAGCCTGTTATTCTTGCTAGTTCGCCCGTGCCCGCCGCTTATCAGGCGTCCTGGGCAGCTCCCGTTACTCCTCCTCCTGGGGTTACTTCCCCTCCTCCTGCGCCCCCGGTTGTGCCTGTGATTGCGTCCGCAACCTTTAATACCGTCGAGCAGGGTGCGGCTTCGCTCGATGCGGCCAACGGAACGACACCGGCTACGGGGGCAGCATCGATCCAGCCGATCGCTACTGCCGGGGCGCCCAAGAAGAGCGGTCCCGGGCGGCCGCGGAAGTCTGCGGCGGCAGCGGCGGCGGCGACACCAACCGCGACAGAGCCCGAGGATTTTGAGCTGTGGGTTGATTGTCTGCCCACGAAGGGGGCGCCGAACATCACTGCCGTAGAGGATTGGGTTCGAGGTGCGCTCGAGATTGCTACCAAGCTCGCGGGTGCTGACTGGCGGTGTGTGGACTACAACAAGGGTAAGGGGTATCTCTACGCCGCGCTCGCGCAGCATGTCGTTGCCGTTGGGCCGCCGACCGGGGTCGTCGTGATGCGTGCCTCGATGACGGGGGCTGACGTTATTGAGGAATTCCTCACTCCTTACACTACCCGGGTCATTAGGGGGGCTGGGGGAGGGAGGTGAAAGCGAGCAGGAAGACAAAGAGAAGGGTCGACGTTATCGAGATAGACGCTGCGACTTGCAGGGAGTGCGGTTCTATCGTGCTCGACACAGGCAAATGCAGTAATTGTTCCCTGCAGTACGCAATGACCTACACCTGTAGGGAGTGCCCACAAGGGGTTTTTTACGATGCTCTTGTGCATCCCGATGCGACGAAGGCTAGGCTTTGCCACAAGCATTTTACCGAGAAATCTTCTGAGGTTGGGGCTCCTGCCCGCAGGAGACTTTCTGATACGCGTCCCAGCAAGACCCGTAAGTTGAAGCTCCCGGGCATGAAGATGTATGCCACCGTAGGTTTCTTCCCGGATGGCAAGCCCGGTGAGGTTTTCATTCGAGCTGAGCATGCAGGGTCGTTCACGTCGGGCATCCTCGATGGGCTCGCGATTTCAATTTCGCTCGGCTTGCAGTACGGGGTGCCGATGGCGGACTTCATTAGGAAGTTCAAGGCAACGAAGTTCGAACCCGCCGGGGTAACGGGGGACTCCGAGCACCCCATCACGAAGTCGGCACTCGATTACTTGGCGTTCTGGTTCGAGAAGCTGGAGAAAGAGAAAGGGGAACAAGAGGGATGAGTTTAGGGACGAGGCTCGGGGATTACAATCTCTGCGGGGTCGAGCACGGATCCCGACGTCTGAGGTAGCGCCTTGAGTTTCGGTAGCTCCTTCGACAGCGTCCGCTGGGATCAGGAACTCGCGCGCATTGTCGCGCTCCCGCGTCGGCCGGTGGACTTCGACGTCGACGTCACCCACTGGTTTGCCCGTCCAGGCTCTACGGTTAAGCTGCACCCGGTGCAGTCGCGGGCGCTCTATGACCTCGCGCACGTGCAGGGCTTGCTCGGGGTGATCAGCGTGGGTTGGGGTAAGAGTATCATCTCCATTCTTGCCCCCAACGCGGTCGCGGCCCGGAGGCCTCTCCTCTTGATACCTGCCCAGGCGCGGCAATCTTTACACGCCGAGTACACGAAATGGTCGGGGCAGTTTCGCTTTTTTCCCCTCGCTGATCCTCGTTATCCTCGGGACTACGCTCTCCACGTCATGACCTATGACGAGCTCTCTCGTGAAAAGGGAGAGGAGCTGCTCGAGAAGGTACGTCCTGATCTCGTGATACTCGACGAGGGTCACAGGGTCGCAAATTTTTCCGCCGCGCGTACGCGCCGACTCATGCGTTACCTCCGCAAGACAAACCCCGGGTGCAAGGTGGTTGCGCTCTCCGGGACCATGACGAAGCGCAGCCTCCGAAATTACGCACACCTCGCCGAGCTGGCCCTCAGACATTTCAGCCCGGTTCCTTCCCCTTTTCGTGCCTGGAGTACGCTCAAGGAATGGTCGGAGGCCCTCGACTCTCTCCCTTCGGGGGCGACGAGGAGGTCAATAGGTGCGCTTGTCGACCTGCTCTCGGTCGAAGACCGGGCCGGGCTCCTGACCGGGCTCGAGAAACCCCACGAGCTCGCGCGGCGCGCGTATCGCAGCCGCCTCGTCGAAACTCCTGGGGTCGTCGCGACGGAGTCTCAGTCCGTAGATTGTTCTCTTTATGTCCGAGTTGTCTCACCCCCCGTCCCGGTTGCGGTCTCGACCGCGCTCGACAACCTGCGAAAGTTCTGGGTCGTCGGAGACGAAGAGGTTGAGTGGGCGATGAGGCTCTGGGCTTTCGCCCGGCAGATGGCGATGGGCTTTTACTATCGCTGGGAGTGGCCCGACGACCAACCAGACGAGGAGTGGATTGCGGCGCGCAAGGCGTGGCATAAAGAGGTTCGGGATTACCTCAGCACCCACAGTCGACCCGGGATGGATTCTCCGCTGCAGCTCTCTCGTGCTGCCGAGGCTGGGACCTGGGAGAGCCAAGCCTGGTGGGAATGGAAACGAGTGAAGTCGAGGCCGGAGCCGCCGTCGGTGCCCCAGTGGATAGACGAAGGTTTCCTTGTTGAGCAGGGCCGGCAATGGTTAGCCGAGGAGGATCTCCCCGGGATCATCTGGTATGAGCAGTCGGCGATCGGGGAGCGTCTGGCGTCGGTGCTCGATTTGCCACTTTGTGCTGAGGGCCCGAGAGGTTCTAGGACGATTCTTGATTGCGCTGAGCGGAAGGTTTCCTGCGTCGCGAGCGTTGCCGCGCACGGGGAGATCAAGAACCTGCAGGCGTTTTCGCGGGCGCTCGTGACGTGTCCTAACCCGAGTGGCAGCGTCTGGGAACAGCTGCAGGGGCGTCTCCACAGGCAGGGGCAGGAGGCCGATGAAGTCAAGTTCACGGTTTGGGCACACACGCCTGAGCTTCGCGATGCGCTCAGGCAGGCGAAAGCTGACGCGCTCTATCTAGAGCAGTCGACGAGCCAGAGGCAGAAGCTCAACTATGCGACGTTGGAGGGGTGGCCGAGATGAACAAGGTGAACCAGAGGATTTGGAGAGAAAGAGGTCTTACAGAAAAGGGCGCCGAGATGGCTGAATGTGTAATGCTTGTTCTCCTAAGAGTTGCCGATAAATGCCCCGCTGAAGTTTTGAAGGTTGTCTTGGAAGAGGCGATTTTTCAGAAGGTAGATTTGCCCAAGAGATCGATTAGTTTTCAGAAAGCCAATAAGTGGAGAAGACCCTTGACTAAGAGAGACCAGCGCGATTAGGCTAACGATAGCGAAGTCGAAGAAGATAGCGAAGTCGAAGACGAGAGAAAAAGGAGAACGAAAATGACGCAGAATCCGAATTGGCAGCCTCCGTATCAACCTCAGCAGTCTCCTCAGGGATCTCAGGGCCCGACAGTCACGCAGGTACCGCCCGGTTACGGTGCCGCGCCCGGTGCCGCGCCGCCCGCGTATGGACCCCCGGCTCCGTACGCGCCGCCTCAGGCGCCGCCTCAGTTTCAGTCGCCTCAGCCGCCTCAGGCGCCGCCTCAAGCTCCTCCGGGATACGGTCCGCCCCCGAGCTGGCAGGCTCAGCGGCCTCCGGCCCAGCCTGCACCCCTCGGCTTTGGCCAACCGCCCGTTGGTGCGTCGACTTTCCGGGACTTCGGCACGGCGCCGAGCTCGGCCGGAGGGAACTTCCTGAATTACAAGAGCAAGGACGAGGCCGGCATCCACGAGATCACTGTGCTCAAGGTGATCTACAAGAAGTCCGACGACCCGGCGAAGGCCGGCGCGTGGCTGTTCATCGTCGAGGTCTCGATCGTGTCTTCGAACGTTCACGCCCCCGGTGAGACGCGTAGTTGGACCTGCAACATGAACCACCAGCCCGCCAAGGGCAACGTGAAGGATTTTATGTTCGCGCTGCTCCAGAGCATGGGTTACACGTCCGATCAGGTTTCACAAATGGTCGTCGAGGTCGGGCAGTCGGGTGAGACGAGGTTCGCCGAGATGTGTGGTTGGATCGTCGGGCCCGATAACCCAGCCGGGAGGGTGATGCCTCGGATGCGTGCTGAGTGTAAACACATCCTCACCAAGATCGGGGGCGACTTCACCAAGGTGACTTGGTCCCCTCGAGCGCCCGGGGTGTAGTTCGCAGCGAAAGCCGGCTCTACGAGGCTTGACAGGGGGGAGAGGCCTCCTTTTCTTCTTGCTTAATGAGCCTCCGACTGATTAACTAATCGAGATGCCGCGTCCGGTTCTGGCTATCGACAGCGAGACGCACTTAATCACGGATGCCTGTAAGGCTCCGCGTCTCGTCTGCGTCAGTTATTCGGGCGCGGAAGTCGGTACAGGACTCCTTGATCGCAGACAAGGCATCGAGTTCTATGCCGACGCGCTCGCTGAGGCGGTAGCGGGCCGGCTGCTCCTCGTTTTTCAGAACGCGCCCTACGATCTGGGTGTCGCCTGCGCCTGGGAGCCGGCGCTCTTGCCGATCGTTTTCCAGGCCTACGAGGTTGGGGCTGTCCGTGACGTCAAGGAGAGGATGAAGCTCATCGACCTCGCCGACGGCAACATGAAGTATCTCCGAGACCCAGAGACTGGCGAGTTCAAGAAGTCCGAGTACAACCTCGCCGCTACATCAAGGCGTCTTCTTGGTCGCGAGCTCGACAAGGGGGATGATTCCTGGCGCCTTCGGTACGGGGAGCTAGACGGGATCCCGATTGCTGAGTGGCCGGAGAGGGCTCGTAGGTATGCGGTCGATGACGCGGTTGCTACATTAGAGATCTACAACACCCAGCAGGCCATGTTGGGGCGTAACGCGGCCGTGCAGTGGGATCCGGAGTGGGGAGAAACCTACGTTGTTGATGAGGTCGCGCAGCTGCGTGCTGGTTGGTCTCTACATTTGACATCGTGTTGGGGCATGGAGACCGACCGCGAGCGTGTTGCGAGACTCAAGAACAGGCTGCTTCTCGAGCAGGATGAGGTGCAGGAAAAACTGACCCCTAAGTGTCATCCGAAGTACTACAAGGATTGCCCTTCGTGCCAAGAGGGAATCTTCAAGGTGCACGTTTTCCAGAGAGGGGCGAAGGCCGGTCAGCGCGAAGTCACCAAGAACATGAAGGTGATTCAGCGCCTCGTCCGTGAGGGCCATGAGCGGAAGGGTTCGCCTCCGCCGACGACCAAGGGTCTCGGAAAGGCTCTTTTGAGAGGTGAGGAGATGAGCGACAAGTACATCTCCTACTCGGAGGAGGCTCTTAGGGACAGCACCGTGCCCCAGTGCCACCCGTCGTTTGAAGAGAGCTGCCCATCATGCCGTTTGACGGTTCTCGCTGACGGTCTCGAGGGGTCTAAGATCTTGTCGACGTATGTGGGGCACTTCGAGAAGGGTGTCGTTCACAACAGTTACAACACGATCGTTGAGACGGGGAGGTGTTCGTCCTTTGACCCGTCTTTGAATTTCCCTCGGCAGATGGAGGAGGATCCGGATGCGACCGTGCGCTCGTGTATCCGAGCCAGGGACGGGTTTGTGTTTTCTTCTTGTGACTATGAGCAAATCGAGCTCTTGGCGTTGGCTGAGGTTTGCCTCGAAGTGTTTGGGCGGTCGAGGCTCGCTGAGATCATCAACGAGGGTCAGGATTTTCACCTGTTGATGGCTGTCGCCAAGCTGAACATGGAGGGCGGTATCGACGGGGGGCGGGCTATCACTTATGAAGACGCCCTTGAGCTCAAGAAGGACAAGCAGGGCATCGTCGCGCGTACGCGCCAGGTGGCTAAGGGCCCAGACTACGGGCTACCGGGGGGCATGGGGCCGGAGAAGCTCGTGCAATACGTGCGCTCGCAGCCCGGACGACACGTGATTACGCTGCACGAGGCGAAGCAGTGGAAGGCCGTGTTTTTGTCGACGCTGCCGGAGATGCGAGAGTACTTTGCTTGGAATTCGGCGATGGTGGGGGCGACCGGAGAGGTTGTGTGGACCCAGCCCGTCTCGGGAAGGGTTCGCGGAGGGATGGGTTATACACAACTCTGCAACGGACATTTCCAACAGCGCGTCGCCGACGGTGCTAAGCGGGCGCTTTGGTTGATCTCGAGGGAATGTTATGTAATGCCTGGTTCACCCCTCTTTGGTTCACGTGTTGTCGCGTTCGTACACGATGAAACAGTGCTCGAGGTCCCGGAGGACAGAGCACACGAGGCGGCCTGCAGGCAGGAAGAGCTGATGCTCGAGGGTATGTCACCGTACATCAAGAGGGTGAAGGTCAAGGCTTCGCCCGCGCTCTCGAGGTACCTCTACAAAGGGGCAGAGGGCGTCAAGGACGCGAGCGGGAGGTTGGTTCCGTGGGAGCCAAAGAAGAAGAAGGGTTAGATGTCAGGTTCCGTTGCTGCATGCAATCTCTGCGGGGTCGAGCATGGATCCCGACAGCCGTAAGCTCTGGGTGCCCTTTTCCAGGAGAAACTGTGACCGACGAGAGGCTGAAGAACAGGCTTCAGAAGATTGTCAACACAATCTCGAGGAGAGCCTTGAAGAGGGCTCCGTCTAATGAGCCCTGGGAGGAAATAGAGCTTGAGCATCTTGACCTTGAACGGATTCTCGAGATCGTGGGGCCGGATGATGCAGATATTACCCCCGACGGGGAAGTTGAAACTTACCTTGTTGGAGCACCCGCGTCGGCAATTCGGAGATTGAGGCTCGCAGAGGAGCAAGCGAAGGTGAGTAAATGAGCGCGCGGAACTGCGGCAAATGTGGGTCCATCATGGACGACAAGCCCTATGTGGTCTGCAGCTGTGGGGCCAGACGCTACGCCACGGCCGCGGAGCTTAACGAGGAACGCAAGCAGAAGCGGCGGGACGAGGCACGGAGAATCGCAGAGGAGATCGTCGAGGAATATCTTGATCGACAACGACAGGCTACACACAAGCCTTTAGCTGTTCTCCGCGACGCCATCGCTGCCGCCATCCTGCGGGGTGTCTCGTGACGCGTGCGGAGCTACGTAAGTTGCTGACCGAGGCGACGCCGGGGCCGTTCGTCGCGGAATTCGTGGACAACCAGTGCGTACGGGAGCGGTACGAGATCGTGGGGCCGGTGAACCGCAAGCTAGGTGGCAAGTATCAAACCGTCTTGGCCGAAGCCTTTACAGAGGCCGATGCCACGTTTATCGTCGCCGCTGTGAACGCGCTGGGACCACTCCTGGACCTTGTTGAGGAATTGGAGGCGAAACTCGAGAGGGCCGTCGTTGAGATCGAGCGCCGGTCGGATTGGGATGCAAATCGCCCCAGTTGCTGTGCGAGAGCTGCTGGCAAGGGTGATTACCACGCAGTCAACAGGCTCAATCAGCAGAACGCCGATCTCCAGGCTCAGCTGAACCGCCTGCATACCGCCGTCAAGGAGCAACTCCAGTACGACACGGTATCTATTCTTGACGGTACGCCAGAGCACCGCGCCCAGGCCGAGCTTGCCCGTCTGCGTCGGCTCGAGGCGGCGGTGCTGGCGTGGGACACCTCCACCTTGCGTCGGCTTGAGGCGGCCGTGCTGGCGTGGGGTGACAACCCTATTGTGGCCACAGGCTTCGAGGAGCATCAGTCACTGAATGCCGCCATCGCTGAGTGCCGTGCAGCCCTTGCAGAGGTGACCAAGTGAGCATCACCGTCGCCGTGGACCCAGGCGTAAACGCAGGTGTCGCGATTTTTAAACGGTGGAGTTTGGTGGGGGCTTTCCTGGTTAAGGACGAGGGTGTGTCGAGTTTGGAAAATACGGTCCAACACGCTCGAACGATTAGATTGGAAGTCTGGAAGAGATTTGGTCAAGATTTGCCTGGTCGTCCGAGGAGACGGCCCCCCGCCCATCTCGTTGTTGAGGTGCCTCAGGTTTATCAGAGGGGGAAGGGTGACCAAAACGACCTTTTGCTCTTGGCCTTGAGTGCAGGGGCTATCGCGGCGTCGTTTGTGGAGAACTACGACATCGAGGTGCACGGGTACCTGCCCGCGCAGTGGAAAGGTCAGGTACCTAAAGACATAACCAAAAGGCGTGTGCTTGAGGAGCTCTTCGAAGAAGAGAAGGCTCTCATAGAGCTGCCCTCGGCCAAAAGTCTGCAACACAACGTGTTTGATGCTATCGGCTTGGGCATGCACCACTTGAAGAGAAAATAGGGAGGGTGAATGGAGAATTTTATTGTGTCAGCTTCCTGGTGGTCTAAGGAGCTTATTCGTCGGTTAGCTGAATCTAGCGGAGCCGATGATAAGGAAGTTGTCGAGGGCCTTATTGGAGAAGTCATTGCGGTAGCGCGCCGGGACGAGCGCGCCGGTTGTGAGGACATGGTGTTAAAGAGGCGTTCTGCTTGGGATAAGAAGTGGAATGAGGCGATTGATGACGCAGTTGCGGTTATTCGAGCGAGGATGCTGTGAAACCCCGGCTTTGCGTCTCATTCTCCGGTGGCCGCACATCAGCCTTTATGAGCATTTGGTTAAAGCAAAACATGTCCGACAAGTATGATATGCGGTTCGTGTTTGCTAATACCGGGCAGGAGCACAGCGACACACTTCGCTTCGTCAACGAAGTGGATAGTCGATTTGCTTTGAATGTCGTGTGGGTCGAAAGTCTGGTCTACCCTAAGGGCCGAGCATCAGGTCACAAAATAGTGACCTTTAAAACTGCAAGTCGAGATGGTGAGCCATTCGAAGCTATGTGTGCGAAATATGGATTACCAAATCAAACGTTTCAACACTGCACTAGAGAGTTAAAGAAGAACCCAATTAACTCCTTCCTTAGATCGATTGGCTGGCGTAAGAACACCTACACTACCGCGATCGGTATTCGTAGTGATGAGCCTCGACGGGTTAGACGTGACTCCATGGATAGAGATCGAATTGTTTATCCTCTTGTGGATTGGGTTCCCACCGACAAAGAAACCGTTCTTGTCTTCTTTGAAGATTTGGATTGGGATCTGAAAATTGGTGAACATGACGGGAATTGTCGATGGTGTTATAAGAAGTCCGAAAAGAAGCTGCATCGTATCTCTCTAGAATCACCACACGTGTTCGCTTTTCCTGCAAAGCTAGACGCGCTTTATGCTGGCGTAGGGCCCAACTGCGTACCAGGGCCACGAAAAATGTTCCGTGGTTATCGAACCACCCTCGACTTGCTCGAATCTTTCAAGGATGCACAACTTCACCCGCTTTCTCAAATGGAGGGGGCTTGCTCAGAATCATGCGAAGTCGATACTGTTTTGGAGGTTAGACATGCACCACGGTCAAGAAATCAGTGAGGCTTCCCGCGCTCGTGATCGTCGGAGGTTCAGAGGTGTGCAAGAGAAGAAGCAGGTCTGCCCATGCGGGAAGGTGTTTACCTACGTCAGACACTACGGCCGAACCAGGAAGTATTGCTCCGAGGGTTGCAGGGTAAGGAGGTTTGACAAGGTGCTTTATCAGTGCAAGGCCTGTGGTAAGAAATTTGATGATGCGTTTGAAGTCGTGAGTTGTTGGAGGGGACACGAGTGTCTTACTATCCAGAAGATGCTCGACGGGATTAGGACGGCGGCTGAGCTTTTTAGGAAGGGTGCTCAAGCACAGGCGCAAGCCATTTTCCGCGAGGTCGGCGATCTCGCTCACGGGTATGCATGAAGGACGAGGAGCAGGAAGACGATGTTTGCGGCTGCTACCCCCTGTGCAGTAGGTGCGCGAATCCTTGCCGAGGACCTACCACGGTGCGCACGCTCGACAGGGAGCACTTCGTGCGCTTCTACCACGAGGACTGCTGGAAGGAGATCATTGCAACTGCTCGTCGAGAGCGAGAGGGCAAGCGGTGAGATCGTCGGAGGGTATGTATGAGTAACGGCAAACACGCTGGCGCCCGGGATCCCGGCTGGATTGCCGTCGATCTCGATGGAACTCTCGCGCACTACAACGGATGGCTAGGCGTCGATCATATCGGCGCGCCTATCCCGCGTATGGCTAGGCGAGTACGTGCATGGCTTAGGCAAGGGCGCACAGTTAAAATTTTCACCGCCAGAGTCGACCAGAGCCGAGTCGACTGGCACGAGGCGGCGCTCGCCGTTCAGCGATGGACGCTCCTCCACTTCGGGACTGCGCTCGAGGTTACCAATGTCAAGACGTTCAGCATGGCCGAGTTGTGGGATGATCGTGCCGTCCGGGTTGAGAAAAACACCGGCAAGAGGCTGAAGTGAGTACACTTACCAAAGTCAAGAGGTGCTGGGCGTTGCCGGCTCTTCGAGCATTGGTTTCATCGGTGTTGCCGTCGTTGTCGTGGAGGCATCATGGAATTGGTGTGCTGCAAGCGTATCTCGCTGAGGACACTGATCCCGAGGTGAGAATACATATCTGGGACCCGCGGCTAATCAAGCCAGGCATAGCTGAGAGCGGCAGTATTCATGATCACCGTTTCGATATGGTTTCGCACGTGCTTTGTGGTGTGGTTGGCCATGAGGAACACTTTGCAACCTTCGATCCTGACGGAGACCATCGGATTTTGACTGTGACGCATGCGCGGGCCGCCGTTGCTACGAAGTACCACGGGCCCGTTGCGTCCGAAGACGGGTGTTACCGTGTGACCGTAAACCGATTGTTGATTTCCGAGGGTTCCACCTACAGCTTCCCAGCTGGTGTATTCCACCGTTCCCTGGTGCCAGGTTTCGCTGTGACGGTCGTGGAGAAGCACTGCCAGCGTTTGGTGCCGGCTCGCGTACTCTACCCGGTAGCCTTGAAGCCGGTGATGGCCTTTGGCCATGATGCAGATGCCGAGCTTACGGCAGCGATCGTTGCCCGTGCTGCGGATGTCTTAAAATCCCCCTTGTAAATCGTGTGTTCTGGGGCTTAATATCAAGCGAGGATGGTTCAGCCCGCGAACGCAAGTAAGCTCTCGTTGAAGGGAAAAACGGTTCCGGCGTTTTCTGTACGTCCTGAGGATTTAGTCCTCGTCACGGACAAGAAGCACCCCCTCTACGATGAGCGCGTTCACCTGCCCGTCGACGAGGCCATGGTCGCGTCGATCATGTACCAAGGCGTCGCCAAGGCCGTTATCGTGCGGCGTAACGGCCCCCACCTGGAGGTCGTCGACGGTCGGCAGAGGGTCAAGAACGCGATCGAGGCTAATAAGCGCCTGGTCGAGCAGGGCAGGCCCCCGGTCAAGGTTATCGTGATTCCCCGAGGAGGGGAAGACCGGGAAATCTTCGCCGTCAGTGTCACCGTGAACGAAATTCACAAACCCGATCTCGTCTTAATCAAGGCGGCGAAGGCTCAGAGGTTGCTTAACCTCGGCTACACGCTCGACGAGGTCGGCGTGATGTTCGGGAAGTCCGGTCAGACGGTGGAGAACTGGCTGAAGCTCTGCGGTCTCCACCGAGACGTCCGCAACCTCGTTGCCCGGGGGAAGCTAAAGTACACGGTCGCGATGCGCCTCGCGGCTCTCCCACGAGAGGAGCAGGTTCCCAAGCTCAGGGAGATCCTCCGGGCCGCGCCCACGAACGCTAACGCCGTGCGCGCGGTCGTGGGGGGCAAGTTGGAACGCGTCCGGCCGCCCTCCAAGCAGCAACTTCGACGCATCGCCGACGGTTTCCTCTCGCAGAAAGAGTTCCTCGCCACGGAACAGCAGTCGGACGTGTTCTCCTTCGTGTCCTGGGTCCTTGGTAGGATCTCGACCGAGGAGCTCCTCTCGTGCTTGTCCACGTCGGACGGTGGGGCCATAGGGGAGACGGTGAGGGTCGTGATGTCCGGCAAGGACGGGAAGAAGTGAAGAGCCCATTCGCCGGCCTGAAGCCGACAGCGCAGATGCTCGCCATCGTCAAGGACACCCTCCGTCGCCTGTCCGCCGATGATCAGGCACAGATCGACATGTTTCGGCCACGCCCCATCCCGAGTGAGGTCTGGAACAAGGTCATCGATTCGTCGAGGGGCTGGAACAAGAGATGACGCAACTGTTCGATGATGAGGGGGAGTTGCGAGTGCACACCGAGTGCGGACGTCTTTATGTTGGGGGCGGTGAAAGGGGTCTTTGCTCGTGTAAGCTTGGTGAATGCCTTATCGGCGAAGAATCGGTTCTGGTCTTTCTCGACACCTCTTATCTCGAGAGGCAGCTCCAGGCCTTGTCCAGGTCTGGCAGGAAGGTGCTGCTCCTGAATTTGAAGGACAGAGGGGTAAAGTGAATCGGCGGGCTTACCGTAAGTATTCCCACCTTCGTGTTGTTCGACACGATGAGCGTCCTGCCTCCGAAGAGAAGAGAGACAGCTCCGTAGGCCTGGTGGCCTCTGCGATTGTGCTTGCGTCCGCAGTGGGTGTGTTTTTTGTAGCTGTTCTCAAGCTCCTTTTCTTTTTGTGCCGAGGAGGGACGTAGTTGAGCAACGCCGCGCTCACCGACGAGGAGAAGCAGGCATGGGAGCAGCCCTGCGTCGACGAGTCTTGCGACCGCGACGAGCTCCACCCCGCGCACGCCGAGGTCGCCGCACGAGGGCGCATGCCGCGCACCTGCCCCAGATGCTTCGGGGCACTTACCCGCTGGACTTGTGCCTCGTGCGGCTGGGCTCGGGTCAAAGAGCAGGTGCCCGCGCCCGCCCCCGCCTCAGCGTCGCCGTGGGTGGATTGCCCCCAACACGGTGGGCTGTTTTGTGTAAAATGTTCGGGCGTGGGCGTAGTGCCCAGGCTCCGGCTTTACTTGCTTCTCGCCGCGGGTTAGGGAAAGCTGTGACGTATGGCAAAGAAGAAGCGCCGCGTTTGTGAATTCGGCCGCGCCAAGCGGACCACCAGGGGCACCAAGAAGGGTGCCTGCCGCAAGTGGCCCCGCAAGAAGCGTTAACCCTCGAAGGAGAGAAGAGATGGCACGCAGCAAGAAGAGTTTGGCCAAGCGCCGGGGCAACAAGACCTGCCGGTTCGGATTCCGCAAGGGCTCTATCAAGTGCCGTAAGCGCCCGAAGCGCCGGTAATACTTGAAGGTTCAATCTCTGCGGGGTCGAGCATGGATCCCGAGTACACCTCTGATAGAGGGGGTGTAGTCTTGTGCTTTTTTTTCTACCAGCAATCTTCCTGTCTTTTTTAATTGCCTTCTCGGCGGTTAAGCCTTAAGTTGCTCGTAATGAGCAAGCTTGATAAGGCCGTTAAGGCCGCTGTTTCAATCCTCCGTGATGCTGTTGAGACTTCTCCCCAGACGGGCAAGAAGACCTCCTTGGTCAGAGACATGCGATGCAAACATGTCGGTCGCGACGGCAAGCGCTGCCGCTCTCGATCCAAGGGCCCGCGCTTTCGGTACCTCTGCGACCAGCATCGCGAGGACACCTCCCCAGTTAAGCGGAGAGGAGGAATCAAGAAGAAGCCTCCGGTGGAAGTGCCCGCCAACGGCGTGCAGAGCGAGAGCACCGTCGGCGGGAGCGGGGGCCCGATCCAGTGAGCCTTGACGTCTATCTCGAGGGGGAGGCTACCGACGTCTACTGCACTTGCGAGTGCGGGCACAGTCACATAAAGCCTTACAAGGCCACACTGTTTTCTAGGAACATCACCCACAATCTCAACAGAATGGCTGATGCAGCGGGCATCTACAAGGCTCTTTGGCGCCCGGAAGAGATTGGTGCCTCAAAAGCGAGGGAGCTAGAGCCTATTCTTACTGAAGGTCTTGCCAGGTTGAGATCTGATCCGGAGCACTACAAGAAGCTCAACCCCGAGAACGGTTGGGGTTCTTATGAGGGTCTTGTCTTGTTTGTCGAGGAGTATCTAAAGGCATGCAGGCTGTACCCTGATTTGAACGTGAAGGTCTCTAGATGACCGATTGCCCGGTTTGTTCTGGGGCGTTAAGGTGATTAAGATAGCTGTCGCCCTTCCCGCCTTCGGAAGTCAGCTCGATGTCGGGCATGCTGGTACTTGGCTATCTTTCGGTCACGGTCTTGCTGCTAACGATAAAGGTTTCGAGCTCGTTGCCTTCGGTGACTTCGACTGCAATCCGGTTGCTGATGCTCGTAATCTCGCTGTTGCTCACGCGCTCCTAGCGGGTGCTGACTGGCTCCTGATGGTGGATGCCGACGTTTCCCACCGAGGTCCGGCTGAGGACATCCCGACGGGGGGCTACGATCTGTTAGAAATGATTGCAACGGGGGAGAGGTTAGCCAAGCTGGCGAATGATCAGGTGGCTATTATCGGTGCTGCGGTGACGTCGAGGCGCACCGGGGAGCGCATGGTGTGGCAGGAGAAAGAGGACGGGGTGTTCGCTTATTGCATGATGCTTGAGCAGCGTGGCGTCATTGAGTGTTCCCGTCTGTCTACTTCCTGCTTGGCAATCTGTATTCGTTGGTTGCGCGCGGCGTGGCCCAAGGGTCCGTGGTTCACACACTGGAGAGCGCATGAAGGCAGCCTGTTGTCTGCAGGCGAGGATCTTCGTTTTTGTGATGATGCTAGAGCTCGAGGGGGGAAGGTCTACTGTGATGGGAGGTTTCAGCCCCTCCACGTCATGAGGCCGGAGCGTAGGTGATGGATAACGATGATCGGGTTGATGCCGCGCTTCGGCTGATTGAGAGATACGGAGGTATCGACGGGGATCACCACAGAGCTTGGGTGATTGATCAGGTGGTTCGGGTCCTTGTGGGTGATGGTTATGAAGCGTGGGTGAAAATGATGACCAGCGGTGAAAACGAAGGCTACGACTGGTGGGAGGGCATCGCCCCATGATAGTGGCTCCCCACCCCTCGGCAGGGTAGTCTAAGCCCGTGGCTTTCGACGCCGACTGCGTGATTGAGCAGGGAACGGGGCTCCCCGTGTGCTCCGTCGACTACGGCGACGTGGTGATGCTTCACTCCATGATCGCCATGGTTGTGGCTTACATGGAGGACCACCATATCCCCCGCGATGAGTGGGATGCCCCTTACGTCTTCCGTGAGTACATCCCCGAGAAGGTGACCGCCAACGACGTCGCCGCGCTCTCGCGGATCGGGGCTGCCGCGGTAGCTCGAGGGATTGACCTTCCGCCCCTACTTGCGCCCCTCTATGCTGGCCAAGACGCGCCTGTGGCCGGGGAGGACGTCGAGTACGTTGCCGTTAACGCCCGCGACCTCGCCGAGCTCCTGGGCCCGGTTCTGACGAACATGCGTGCGGCCGACGTCCAGCCCGCCAGGTTTCCCTGGGGTTGGATTGTCGTCGTTGCGGTCGGGGGTGTCGTCCTGGGCGCGGCATTGGCCGCGAATGTGGGTTCTCAGGAGAAGAGGAACAAGCGTGCGCAGAAGCAAGCCTGAGGTGGGTACGGGCACCGCCCTCTTGGTTTTGGGGGGTATCGTCGCCGTTGCGGTGGCGGGTTGGTGGGTGTCTCTCAGGACCTCGAGTTAGGGGTTGGTCGGGATCCATGCTCGACCCCGCAGAGATTGGCCACTACACCCAACGTCATAACGGTCAGGCCACTACACCCAACGTCATAACGGTCAGGCCACTACACCCAACGCCATAACGGCCAGGCCGTTACGCTGGATTTCTACGATCACCAGCTCCTGCTTCATCCTCACGACGATCGCCTCCGCGATGTCTACCATTTGAGACTTGAAGGTGTTTTCTTCTGTGTCTTGGGTGTCGATGATGATGGCTTGGCCGCCGTCCTCCTCGACGATCTGCCCGGTGGATTTGTACTTGTAGATGCCCCTCTGCGCGAGGAATGTAGCCGAGGGATCGCCCGGGGCTTGGACCTCGCGAAACTCACGCACGATTGCGATCAAGTCGTCGAGGGTGTAGCGCGGCGTGCCTCCGACTGAGAAGCCCACGAAGATGCGGCCGGCGAGGGTGCTCGTGCTCGTCCAGGAGATCGCGCTGAGGGGTGTGCCACGTGAGTGGTGACTGACTCGTCCTTGAGGACGGAAGGAGCCTGGTTGGGGCCCACCCCAGTGGGCCAAACCGGGATTGCAGGGAACCCTGGGCATTTACTCTTCTTCCTCTTCTTCTATGCTGATGCGGCCCATGAGTTGGGCTTCTTCGGCTCCGTAAACGCGGAGCTCCCCGCAAGCGTCGCAGCGGTAGCGGCGGGCATCGGGCTCGCAGTCGCCCCACGACCACTCGCCGCACCCGAGGCAGAGACCGTCATATGAGGCACAGTGTTGAAGATATTCTGTTTTGGTGACTGATACAACCAGTCTAGAGGCGGGCTTCATTCGTGCTCCAATTTGCGGTACTCAATTATTTCCTCGATGACGCGTTTGTAGCCCTCGATGAAGCGTTCTGCGTCGGCGGGGTTGGCTGGTAGTGAGACTGCCCCGCCGTCTCCCCAAAAAGAGATGAAGAACCTTCCCCGGTGTTTCGCAAGCCCGTTCGAACCTCCCGACCTGCGGGATATCTACCTTGATGATTTTACCCGTTGTAGTGATCACTTGTTTTTTCTCCCTTTGCGTACCGTCGGGATTACGCTAGCTCCTCCAGCAGCTCGTCGAGGAACGCGCGCTCGTCGTCATTGTCGGTTGCAAACGACCGAGCCAGCTCCTCGAGATCGTCTACATTGAGTACGGAAATGTCTTCTTCTTCGAGCCACCCCAGAAACGCGGAAACTACGTTGTAGTCATTAAGAATTTCTGCTGCGTCGTGGTGGGTGATTTTCTTATTACGTTGTTTGGTCATTCTTCTTCTCCGCTTCCCTGGGGTTCCGTTTTCCTGAGATACTCTATCGCCCACTCGAGCGCCGCCCGAGCGGAGACCGCCCACGCCTCCGTTGAAGATGCGATTCCTCTGCCCGACGTTCGTCTGCTGGGTGGAAAGAAACAGGTTTCCACCTTAGCCGTGAAGTTGTCCCCTTCTCCGACGATTTCGATTAGGGTCCACTTTTTCATGGCGTGTCTTTCGGGAGTCGATCGACAAGTTCTCGCTCCATAGCGTCGGCGAGAAGCAAGTCATCAACAGGGTGCGAACGGGCCACTTGTCGTAGGACCTGGAAAATGTGCTTCCACTCCTCTACCGTGAGGTAGACGGGGTAGACGTGGTCATTTTTCCTCATCAGAGTACCTCCGCCGGCAGGTCGGCGATGCACTCGGCCTGGTGGCTCATTCGTTCTCCTCCAGTTGCGTGGCCAGGAAGTCCCACCACGCGGGCAGCGGCTCGTCCTCCCGCCAGCCTTCGGCGTAGCAGCGCTCCACCCCGAGCGCCGAGATCACGAATTCCTCATTGGCGACGGCCTGCATCAGGCCGCCGGTCACCTCCACCCACTCGGCGCGCGTCACGAGCGCACCGCCTGGCGCCGCTCGGCGCGGCGGATATGCGCTCCCGCCGCGGCACGTGCCAGGCGGCCGGTCGGGTCACACAGGAGACAACGCAGTGCCATCCAGCCCCCGCCGCCGGAGATTGCGTGCCCCGCGCCGGGCTCGAATTCTCCGCCGCAACGACTGCAGATGAAGCGCGTCGAGGATGAAGATGAGGATGAGTCGGAACTAAAGGCGGTGCGCTCGTTGGACTTCTTGTCGGTGCTGGCTTCCATGGGTTTCTCCTGTTTAGGTTTGAGGGTCAGTTTTGGGCAAAAAAGATTCAACACGTTCCTTGGCACAGGACAGTGCATCACTAAGGAGCACGTTGGCCCATTGCGCGTACCTGAAGGCCGTCACGCATGCCCGGAAAGCTGTGACGGGATCCGGGTGCGTTAGCGCCACGTAACAGGACTCGGTCATGAAGGCGATCTCGCGTTCCTGCTTGCTTTCGATGTATTTGAGCGCGAAGGGAAACATCAGCACCTTATTAGGTACTCGGCGATCCTCAGCCACGTGCCCCGAGCGCATGAGCTCGGACGCGAGCTTTGCCGCGTAGTAGGCGCACTGCTCCTTGAGGTAGTCATCCATCACTAGTACTCCTCGGGAAGAAGGACCGTCGTGACCGAACGGTCTGCTTCCGTGATGATCCAGACCGTGTTTTCGCCGTAGCCTTTGCACGGGAGATCCTCGTTTATTGGGTACGCCGACAGCACACGATCGACCCCTTTGAGGGCCGAGTTGTTGAACGCTTGATCTTCCTCGCACACAATGCCCCAATCGCCTTGAAAGTGTCGGGCTAGAAGGTGGAGGATCCTGGTGTTTGCATCTTCTCCGAGTGCTGCTAGGGCGCCCGGAGTTGTGACGACGCAGGTGGGCTCGATTGTCCAGACGGGCTTCATAGGCATTAGAGTTGCTCCCAAAGATTTCCGCGAACGTGTTTGCAACCCTCGGTGTTGCCGAGGGTGATCGTGTATTTCCCCGATCGGAGCTTGACGATTACGTGCTTGGTTCGTAACCAAGGCGCGAATTGATACAGGCTACCCCTTGCTTGTTTCAAAGTGTTGAACAACACGGTTAATCCTCACACTCCACGCACCAGTCACACCAATCGTCAATGTTGCAGGCAACACGAACCTCAGCGCGAGCCTTGGGTGTCAGGCGTCTCCAACACTCGACGAGTGCATGCTGAAGGTCGCCGATTTCGTGCTCCGGATCGGACTGCTCTCCGTGCGCCTTGGCAGAATTAAGAATTTCTTCGAGAGAGATAATTTCGCTGTAGCGTAGCTTCACGGGTTTACTCCTCACACCAGCCGTCACCATCGGTGACGCGCTCGAAATCAAGGTTGCGGAAGCCGTTTCTGTTCACGGACCATTGCGCCCCGCAGGGAAGGCAGGTTACCCACGGTTGCCCGTGTTCATGGTTCACGTCGCACTCGCCGTGCACCTGGCCGTCGGGGGTGCGGTAGAAAAGTTCTCGGATTTCGTCGTCATAAAGCTTCATGACAAACCCACTTCTGTTTTCGTACACACGTAATCTTCCGACTTCACGACGCGGCGCGAGCCGCACTCGTCGCAGTCGTTTCCGTCGACCTTGTCGTAGCCGAGGTGGTCAAGGGTTCCGTTTGCGTGCCCTTCGTGCCCGCAGTCGATACAGCGCACGGGGATTACGCCGGTGCGCCTCTGCCTGTCCCACTCCGCGCTTTGGTGGGCCATCTCAGGGTTGTGCACCACCCAGGTGGTAGCATCCCCCTTCGGGTGGACACCACGTGCACGAGCAACCGCCCGCGATGGGCACCCAAGAGGCACGGGGGAGGGAAACCCACAAGGTTTTCCCGTCGGTGCTCCTGCGAACGATTCGCGCGTTGAATAGGTTCTTGATCAAGCTCATGCCATACCCTTTTTGTAGAGCTCGTGACTTTGGGTGTCTTTAGCCGGATCCCTCAGGCCAGCTGCCAGGGCTAGCTTGCGAACGGCAGTCAGGCAACGCCAACTAGGCGCGTGAATGGACCCGTCTCGGTACTCGTTCTTTTGTCGCCACTCTTGAAGTGCGTAAAGGATTCCTACGGATTCTCCCTGATCAACACGCACCCACAGGGATTCGCAGTTGCCCCACTTGCCCGGTTCAGAGTTTTCGGTGCCCACGTCATAGACGCCGCTTTCAGCGTCAAGGTGATGCTCTCTCAGCAGTCGAGGCCAAACTTCTCGAGGCGCGTACAGCGACACGTCGAGCTTGCGCGTGATTTCGCCGCGATCCTCGTAGGTGAGGAGGACGTACGTCGGACCCTTCGGGAACTTGGCCACGATCACCGGATCAGGGCTGAGTGCCGAGGACAGGAGCTTGATGCATTTGACGTTTGCCTTCTTCATCGTCCGTTCCTGTACCCTTCGGTTTTTTTCCACTCTTCAACGGAAACGCGTTCCATTTCGGCTTCCGAGAAACGCCATGCTCGCCAGAGCAGATTTCGAACGGCTTCCCACTTCGCCGAAGTGGGTGGTTCGTGCCTAAAAACCATTGAGTAGACTTTCTCGAGAGAATCTCTAAGATCGTCGATGTTGTCGATGTTCTTGCCGATGTTCTGCATGCATTTCTCCTTAATCCAAGTCGATCACGCGAACCGGAGCATCATCCTCGAAGGTCCCGGCGGCGCGCGGCGCCTTGTCGTCTATCTCGAGCATTCCGCGGCCCGACTTGACGGTGATCGCGGTCTCGATCGCCAGGCCCACGTTACCGAGGGCGTTGCAGGCGATGGACGCGCGCACGCTGTCGCGCATGGACACCGCGGCGGCCCGCACCGCGGCGCGATCAACGGGTGAAGGCTCCACAGCGCCGTCGGTCTCGACAAGAGCCATGCGGGTCGCGTTCGCGCCGTCGGCCGCGACGGCGGCGTCGTCAACACCACCCTGGATTGCGTCACCCGACAAGTCGAGCAAGCGTGGTGCATCAGCGTCGCGACCCTCCGCTTTCGCGCTGGCGTACACCAGCGTGAAATCCAGATTCGACTTCAGACGCGAGAGGGCGTCGCACGCCGCTTGCGCTGGGCGGCCGAACATCGCTTCGTAGCGCGCGAGCTTGGCGCGAAGGTCCGCGATCACCCTCTCTTTCGATGACAACCCGCGCACGCCGGGCGCCTTTTCCTCGCCCGCGACGGCGGCCGCAAGGTCCGCCTGGATCAGCTCAGCGGCCTTGATCGTCTCGGACTCGAGCGCCCGCAGAATGGTGTCGATAGCCTTATCGCTACGCATCGCGGGAAACTCGCCAAATACGTGCTTGGTGGCGGTCTCGATCGCGCCGACGACAACGCGCCAAGCGTTCGCCGCGGTCGGCGGGATGAAATACACCCCGCCTTCGTCACGGAGAACCGGGATCCCGTCGTGCTGGCGCACGAGCTTGGTGATCCAAGATGAGCAGTCGGTCGTGCTGAGCTCGGTCCGGGCCGCTTGATACTCAGCCCTGATGCGCGCTGCGTCGGGTTGCTCGGCCGAGTGCCCGCGCAAACCCTCGAAAACGAGGTTATCGCCCTCGACGTTGACCCTGAGACGATGTGCAGGCGGAAGCGGCAGACCCTCCGCGTCAAACCCAGCATCGTCCGACACCACCCACCCGTCGCCATGGACGGCAGGGATAGGGGTAACCCGAACGGTCTTGCCCGCCACGGCCTTGACCGCGCGCCCGAGTGCAGCCGAGGGCGAAGGCGGTTGTGGTACGGTTTCGACGCGCAGACCGGCGGCCGCCCACGCATCCGAAATTCGCGCGTAACTGGATGCGCCGCGTAGGGTCCAGCCCGCGACCAAGCCGTTACCCTCGGCTTGGTCTACCGCAACCAGGTTCTGCGCCAGGCCGCCGCGCTTGTTGCGCTGGCGCTTGACCGGGGCCGCGACGGGGGCCGCGACGGGGGCCGCGACGGGGGCCGCGACGGGGGCCGCGACGGGGGCCG
>CAZSAH010000015.1:29689-33014 GCA_964605015.1 uncultured Alphaproteobacteria bacterium
CGACGGCGAGGGTAGCGTTAGTCTCGCGCGCCTCTGGCGCGCGGCGAAGGATCGCCTTCACCTGGTCCGCGATATCGGACCAGTCGTAACGCGGGCTGTCATAGCCCGCGAGGGGGCAAGGGCTGGCGCCCATCGCGTCGAGCTCCGCGGCGAGAGCCGCGAGCTTGCCGCGGTTCGCCGCGACGCTGGCGTCGGTCGAGAAGCGGCCGATGCCGATGCCCTTTTCCGACAGGAAGCGGTAGAAGCTATCCTGCCGGTCCTTCGCGCCGGGGCGCGGTTGCCAGCCACCGGGGTTGTTGTCGGTTGCGTTGGTCATGCCTAGATGCTTTGCTAACCCCGTGCCAGTTACCTAAGTGCTTGAAATTCTTAGAAACCCTAATCCGGCGTTAATCAGGCAAGGTGACTGAAACCAGGACAGAAAGGGCGCGTTATGAAAAATAGCCCGGCTACTTGTAGGGAATTATTAGGGAATTTCCCTTTCCGGTAAAGTGTCGTATTTTCAGTCGACTGATCTGGAAAACGACACCTTCAAGTAGGCGAAAGAATAGGGAAATTCGGCCTTTTTGCCTAAGTACGTGAAAATCAGGTGTTTACCCTTGTTTAGTAAATTCAAGTATTTAGCCGTGGCACGGTTCCCGCATAAGTAAAAGCTCGAGAAGGGCGAAGGACGGAAGGTGGTGTGAAGGTGTGAAAGAAGGTGTTGCAACACCTTCACGGATTAGGCAAGATGCCTAATCAGACCCTAATGATTACGACGCGCGACCGTGGTACGGTTCGCGCAAGGGAGTGATGAATGAGCCTGTCCAAAAGCCTCTTTGTCAGTGGGGTTATTTACACCCGTCCGCAACACGCGGACGGCCAGGAAGATCGCACCTTTCAGGGGACGATGAGCGCGCTATGCGCGCTGCTTGTCAAACTAGACACCCTCGAGTGTGGGTGTTGCGGGCCCGCCTTTAGAGGTGTGGGCGGTGGCGCCTTCGTCAAGGCGGACGTTTTTGACGGCCAGATCTCCTTTACCGAAAGGGGTGATGAATGAGCGGATATTGCGACTGCGTTTGTCCCGACTGCTTCGAGGTGGCCATCGCCAGCGATGAAAACCTCGCACTGTGCTGGGAGTGCGAGGAAGCAGGTTGCGACGGCGAGGAAGGTTCGGAGTGCCAGCGACCCGACGCGTACGGGTGTGGTGAGGGCGCAAGGCGTGGTTGGAAGCCACGGCGGAGGACTAGGAGGATAAGATGAAGATGAGTGTTAAGTCGTGAAGCACTACCACGTCTTGATCGGTCTCCGTGGGCTGTACATGCCCAACACCAATCACGTGTGTAGCACCTTGGTTGAAGCGAGGGGGCTTGCCAAGGAAACCGCGGAAAATTTTCGTGATGAAGATACGAGCGTCCGCAGGATAAATGCCGATTACTACACCTTCGGGCCCCGGCGAGGGGGGCATAACGAGTGTATCGAGGTCTCGGTCTGCGACGAAACCCGTTGCCGCATTGAGGAGGATTGACGAGTGAACCTTCACGATGAGATTGAGGTGTGCGCCGACTGTCTCATGTTTCTTGCAAACGGCGAGGTTCCTGAGGACGACACTCGCGAGAAGGCCCTGATCGAAGGGCTGCAACGCAACTGGGGTTCCAAGTCGGCGCACGGGCCGGGATGTCATGTCCTCGCCACGTCCGAGAATAGAGGACTCTCTTGGCGGCGTTGCGAGGGTTGCGGCGACATTCGCGGAGGAAACAGGCATAAAGCGGTCGTGCTTTGTGACCATGAGGAGTGTAAAGACTGATGGAAAACCTCGACAAGGTCTTTGATCGCGTCCGCAAGCTCTTGAAGCTTGCGGAGGGTGGGAACGAGAACGAAGCAGCGCTCGCGGCCGAGCGCGCGGCCGAGCTCATGCGCGAACACGCCCTGACTGAGGCGGAGGTCCGCCTGTCCGCGACCGGCGATACGTTGGCGGCCGCGCCTGCGCCCATCGTCCAAGGGTTTGAAGCCGACGCGACGAAGGGCGACGGCAAGAAGGCCCACGCGTGGAAATTGTCCCTGGCGTGGGGTGTGTGCCGGAGCTTCAACTGCCGTTTCTGGCGGATCGCCGGGCGCGTGCACATCTTTGGCCGTGAGCCTGACGTGCGGGCCGCCGACTACACGCTGGCGTACCTGGTCAACGAAGTTGACCGCCTCACGGACAAGGGCGCCGAGGAACGTGGTCGTCCGGGCAAGGCGTGGTGCAACAGCTTCCGCATGGGCTGCGCCCACCGAATTCAGGAAACGCTCTTGGAAAAGGCGCGCAAGCGCCAGGTGGAGCGGCAGGAGATTTTGAAGCGCGCCGCCGAGGTGGAGGAAGCCCAAGATCAGGGCGCCGATGAGGAAGTGATCCGTGCCCTCGTGCCCCAGCGTGCCCTCGTCGAGGTCGCACGTAGCGAGGAGGAAGTCGACGCCGCCTACGAAGAGGTGGCGGCAAGACGTTGGGGAAAACGTCGAGCCAAGAGCTATAGGGGTAGTGTGTCCAGTGCTGAGGGCTGGCACGCCGGGCGGGCGGCGGGGGCGTCCGTGGCGATTGGATCGGCCCGGGGAGCACTCGGGCCCGGACAGGGGAGGCTGAAGTGACTGCAATCGAGGTAGCGGTGAAGGTCTGCGCTGAAAAGCAGTGCCACCTGTTCCGCCCCCGGATCGGGGAGCCCGGGCAGTACGATGCCAAGGCTTGGGGCAACGGGAGCAAGAGGGGTTGGGTTGCTTTGGACTTGTGGACCGCGTCACACATCGTCGCGGTGGACAAGGCACTCCTGAACCAGGAGCAGAAGGCGAAATTCCGCGGCTTGGAGCTGCGCAAGATGGCTATCCTCGCGCTGAGGATTGCCGCGAAGGTGTCTTGAAATGCCCGAGAATTTCATCGCGATTTGTGCGGACTGTCTTCCCACAAGCACTGGTAAAGCATGGGAAGACTTTTATCCTGCCAAGTTTGGCAAGCAGATTGCTCGTCACCGTAGCGTAGTTATACGTCTTTCTTCCATTAGCGAGGAAAACTTCTTCTCAGCACGCAGCTGTGATAGCTGCGGAACCCCTGTACCAGGGATGAGATACATAGCCCAAGTTGATGTCTCCGTTCCGACTTTGGGCATGGATTTGGAGAAGCCCGAGCGTTGGGTAGTCTCGATCGAAAATAGCCGTGTGTTTTCGTCCGGGGTCTACGGACCCTTCGCCGCAAAAAGCGACGAGACACGAGCTCGACCCGTTGGGGCCTACGGCAACCGTTTACCCTCTTTCGGATCCGGAGGACTTGTGAGCCCCCTCGTGGTTACTTACGCCGATCGCTGGCGCAACCTCCGCGCTT
>CAZSAH010000016.1:0-29856 GCA_964605015.1 uncultured Alphaproteobacteria bacterium
TAGCCATTGAAACGGCTGATATTATCCTCGTTAAAAGCAATCCCATGGATGTGGTCTCTATTCTTCGTCTTGCTCGTTCAACCTATCGAAAAATCATTGAAAACCTCCTCTGGGCGACAGGGTACAATGTTTTTGCCATTCCAGCAGCTGCAGGAGCCTTTTATGCCTGGGGTATTGTTTTAAGCCCCGCCCTTGGAGCGGTTTTGATGTCAGGGAGCACAATCATTTGTGCTGTGAATTCCAGGTTTTTAAAACTTAAAGAATAATTCGACGCTAATGAATTTAAGGAGCCAACTGTGCAAATCGCGAAGATCTTTAAAAGTTTGATGGATGATCAAGGACTCGCTCATTTTTATGATCTCATAAGGCCATTCAAATGGTGAAAAATCAAAAGAAGTTTTGGCTTATTTCCCTTGTTGAGCTCGAAAAGAATATCGGTACTCTCAAAGGTGGCCTTAGCGAAAAAGAAGCAAAAGCGCGTTTAAAGCAGTATGGCCGAAATGTTATTTCTGAACATCGGGAAAAAAATCTTTTCTCCCAGTTTTTCTCTCGTTTTAAAAATCCTCTCGTCATTTTGTTGATTGCTGCTGCAGCTCTTTCTGGATCTGTCGGAGAAATCAAAGATGCAGCCATCATTCTTATCATCGTCACATTCAGCGTAATTCTAGATTTTTTTCAAGAATATCGCGCTGGGAAAGCAGCAGAAAAACTCAGAAAATCTGTAGCCCTCAAAAGCATCGTTCTTCGAGAAGGGGGAAAAAGAGAGATCCTTTCTTCTGAACTTGTTCCAGGGGACATTATTATTCTTTCAGCAGGAAGCCTTGTTCCAGCAGATGGGCGTCTCCTTTCTGCAAAGGGTGTTTTTGCCAATCAAGCCCTTCTGACAGGGGAGAGTTTCCCTGTTGAAAAATCAGCTATCGACTTAACTGACAAGCAAAGTGATTTAACCCATGCAACAAATGCCCTCTTTATGGGAACTTCTCTCATCAGCGGTGAAGCACAAATGCTTGTTTGCGAAACGGGGTCACGTACCTTTCTTGGTGAAATTGCTGATGTCCTTGAAAAGCATGCTCCTCCCTCAGCTTTTGAGCTTGGAACACGTCAGTTTGGTTTTTTGCTCATGCGCCTTACGATTTTCCTGTCTCTCTTTGTTCTTATCGTCAATCTCTTCTTTCATAAGCCTTTTTTAGAGACTGTCCTTTTTACCCTTGCTTTGGCTGTGGGGATGACCCCTGAATTTTTGCCTATGGTGATGTCCGTTACCCTCGCGAGAGGAAGCCTGCGAATGATGAAAAAAAAGGTTATCGTCAAACGCGTCTCTGCCATCCATGATTTAGGAAGTATGGATGTCTTATGCACTGATAAAACAGGCACCCTCACAGAAGCAAAGATTAAGCTTGCTAAACATATTGATCAGAACGGTGAAGATAGTGACCATGTTTTACAACTTTCCTACCTAAACAGTTATTTTGAATCAGGAATTAAAAGTCATTTGGATGAAGCCGTCCTCGACCATAAAAACATGAGCATAGGAGAATGGCAAAAAATCGATGAAGTCCCCTTTGATTTTGAAAGACGCATGATATCCGTTCTTGTTGATAATGGTCAGGAACGCCTTTTAATTGTTAAGGGAGCTCCCGAAGATATTCTGCGAGATTGTACTCATTTTGAAGGGGAAACACGTAACGACCTTCTCCCCCTTGATGCCTCCGCCTTTCAGAGGTTTGAGAACTTATTTAAAGAGCAAAGCCAGCAAGGATTTCGTGTCTTAGGTGTTGCCTATCGGCCCATGCCCAAAGACCATTCTCGCGCCATGATGAGCGATGAGAGAGGGCTGATATTTGCTGGCTTTGCAACGTTTTTTGACCCCCCCAAAAAAAGTGCTTTGGAAGCCATTAAACTGCTTTCAAACAATCATGTCGATTTAAAAATTGTTTCAGGGGATAATGAATTTGTCACCGCTCATCTCTGTGCTTTACTCGGAATTCCCATCAAAGGAATATTGAATGGTCCTGAAATCAGTACAATGAGTGACGAAGCCCTCCAAGGATCTGTGGAAAAGACAAATGCCTTTTGTCGGGTTACCCCTACCCAAAAGACAAGGATCATCGAAGCCTTAAAAAAGAGAGGCCATATTGTTGGATATATGGGAGACGGTATCAATGATGCTCCTTCTCTGCATACAGCCCACGTTGGACTTTCTGTTGATTCTGCTGTGGATGTAGCTAAAGAAGCTGCCGATTTTATTCTCTTAAAACACGACCTTAGGGTCATTAATGATGGTGTTATTGAAGGCAGACGAACTTACGGCAACATTATGAAGTATATTATGATGGTCACAAGCTCTAATTTTGGCAATATGTTGAGTATGGCAGGAGCATCTCTCTTTCTTCCCTTCCTGCCTATGTTGGCGCCACAAATTTTATTGAATAATCTTCTCTATGATATTTCTGAAACACCGATTCCTCTTGATAATGTAGATCAGGAAACTTTGATCCAACCTCATAAATGGTCAATGACCTTTATTACAAAATTCATGCTAATTTTAGGCCCTATTAGTTCAATTTTTGATTTTTTAATCTTCTATATTATGCTTAAAATTTTAAACGCAGGAGAAGCATTCTTTCAAACAGGGTGGTTTATTGAATCCTTAGCGACACAAATCCTCGTCATCTTTGTGATTCGAACGAGATTGTCTCCTTTTAAGAGCCGTCCTCATCCTGTCCTTGTTGTCTCCTCCCTCACGATTTTAGCAATCGGTATTACGATTACCCTGACTCCTTTAGGGGCATACTTTGGCTTTGTAAAGCTGCCTCTCTATTTTTTCTTTATCCTAATACTCATGGTGTGTGCATATTTAAGTATTGCAGAGCTGGGAAAACGGTATTTTTACAAGAGGGTTGTTTAAGCATGTTCAACACGGGAAGATTCCAATCACTTTTAAAATGGCAATCAGTTTTGTTGATCATTTTGCTTTTATTAATTTTTGTTCATTTCTTATTGCTTCTAAAGCCGTTTGAAAAAATATATACCCTCTCTATCCCAGACATTCCTCTCTTGATCGGTATTGTCATCTGTGGCGTTCCCCTTATCTTTCAAATAGGACTGAAGGTTGTTAAAGGAGATCTTGGAGCAGACTTGTTAGCTGCTATTGCCGTTATTACAGCAACGTATTTGGGCGAGTACCTTGCCGCATCCCTTGTTCTTCTTATGCTGGCAAGTGGACAAATATTTGAATCTTATGCTGTTCGTAAAGCCTCTTCTGTTCTGCTGGCGCTTGCTAAGCGCATGCCTTCAATCACCCATCGTAGATCAGGGAAAGATATTACGGATATTCCTATCAATGAAATTCAGATTGGGGATACCATTGTCATTTACCCCCATGAAACCTGCCCCGTTGATGGGGTGGTTATAGAGGGGTACGGTTCCATGGATGAATCCTACCTCACGGGAGAGCCATATTATGTATCCAAAGCCCCCGGAGTGAGTGTGCTTTCGGGTTCTATTAATGGTGAAGCGTTGCTCATTATTCGTGCAGAAAAAAATCCTCAAGATTCACGGTATGCAAAAATTATGAAGGTGATGGAGGATTCGGAACAAAAACGTCCTAAAATTCGTCGATTGAGTGATCAACTGGGGGCCATATTCGCTCCATTTTCTCTGATTTATGCCTCCCTTGCCTGGTATATGACGGATGATCCTATACGTTTCCTTGCGGTTCTTGTCATCGCAACTCCTTGCCCGCTCCTGATTGCCATCCCCATTACAATTATCAGTGCAATTTCTCTCGCTGCACAAAGAGGAATTATCATTAAAAATCCCGTAATCTTAGAACAATTACCCCTTTGTAAAACAGCCATCTTTGATAAAACGGGCACACTGACCTATGGACGTGCTGAGCTGGAAGAGATCATCCCATTCAATGAATTTACACAAGAAGAGGTTCTGCAGGTTGTTGCAAGTTTGGAACGGTTCTCAAAACATCCTTTGGCTGAGGCTGTTTTAAAGGAAGCCCAAAGAGCAGGACTTGCCTTCTTAAATGTGAATCATGTGTCTGAAAATCCTGGGGAAGGCTTGGGAGGCTCTATAGAACAAAAGACAATCAAAATTACGAATCGTAAATTTATAGAGAAGAAGTACCCTACTCAAACCACTAACTTGCCATCTCAAGCTCCGGGAATGGAAAGCATTGTCTTAATTAGCAACAAGTTAGCGGGGCTTTTGCGTTTTCGTGATGCAGTTCGCCGAGAAGGATATTCTTTTATTAGCCATTTGGGGCCTATGCATAACATTAACAGAATTATGATCCTCTCAGGCGATCGCTTTTCAGAAGTGAACTATTTAGCTCAAAAATTAGGAATTAAAGAAGTTTATGCAAGCCAAAGCCCAGAGCAAAAAGTAGACATCGTACGCAAAGAAACCTCTCAAGCCCCTACACTCTTTATGGGGGATGGAATTAATGATGCCCCAGCGCTTGCAGCTGCAACCGTTGGACTTGCCTTTGGATCTCAGAACATAGTGGCAACAGAAGCAGCAGGAGCTGTATTCTTAGAAAGCTCCCTTGCAAAGGTAGATGAGCTTATCCACATTAGTGTATCCATGCGCCATATCGCTCTTATGAGCGCAGGAGGGGGAATGCTCCTCAGTATTATAGGCATGTTTTTTGCAGGAATGGGAATGATTACGCCTGTTGCTGGGGCGCTTCTCCAAGAAGGTATTGATGTCGTTGCTATTCTTTATGCTTTACAATTTACTTGGGAATCTAAAGTTTTTGGAGATATTAAAGGAAAACCCTGAAGTCTCACTCCATAACCAACACACCTGCTCCTTGAATGCGGTCGTCCTTCAGGGCACATAAGGCTTCATTAGCCTCTTCTAACGGAAAGGTTTGCACACGGGTTTTAATGCCAAGCTTCACGGCCTGCTCTAAAAATTCCAGCCCGTCTTGTTTTGTATTGTTCGTTACACTTCTTATCACTCGCTCTCCATAAAGGATGTCATAAGAAAAACTGGGAATGGGACTCATGTGAATTCCGGCAAGGACTAAATGGCCATCACGATCCAAGGCCTTCAATCCTGCAGGAACGATTTCCCCTGCAGGCGCAAAAACAAGGGCTCCATCGAGCAAAGAAGGGGGCTGATCCATTGTCCCTCCTGTCCACACCGCACCCAGTTCTTGGGCAAGCTTCTGATGGGATTCATCTCTTGTGCAAACATACACATCAGCTCCCCATGCTTTTAAAAGTTGAATGGCGATGTGACCTGCAGCTCCAAAGCCATAAATTCCAATACGCCGGCCTGACCAATCTGAGATATTCATGAGCCTGAGAGAGCGATAACCAATAATGCCTGCACATAAAAGAGGCGCTGCTTGAAGCTCAGAAAAACCCTCAGGGATAGGGTATAGAAAGTGTGTAGGAACAACCGTATAATCCGCAAAGCCTCCCTGAGCTGTCCATCCTGTAAAAATAGCCGATTCACATAAATTCTCACGACCTGTCAGGCAAAACCGACATTTTCCACAGGTTTCCTGGAGCCAAGCCACGCCAACCCGATCTCTGGGCTTAAATTCACTAACCCCAGGGCCACATTTTATGATTTCTCCTACGATCTGGTGACCAGGGATAATAGGCAAAGTTTTGAGACCTAAATCCCCCTCAACCACATGCAAATCCGTACGACAGATACCACAGACATGATTTTTGATCAAAACCTGACCAGAGCCAGGGCTTGGGACTTCTTGTTCTTGCAAGCGAAGGGGATGGTTTTGAATTTGATCCGACCGTATAAGGACTTGTGCTCTCATCATACAGTCTCATCAAAAAAAAGACGCATACGCGTATCAAGCACAAGAACTTTGTTAGTCTCTGCAAGAAGGGGGTTGATATCCAATTCAGCAATTTCGGGATGATTAACAAGAATATAAGAAAGCTTGACTAAACAATCAACCAACAGATCTAAGGGGACAGGAGCTTGATCACGATACCCCTTGAGTTGGTCATAGATCCTTGTTTGTTCAATAAGAGTTTGAGCAGACTTTTCCGTTAAGGGCGCAAGAGAAAGTGCCTTATCATGAACGACTTCAACAGCCTTTCCTCCAGCGCCAAAAATAACAACGGGGCCAAAGGTTTTATCTCGAATGCCTCCTAGAAAGAGCTCAAATCCATGATTTAAAGGAACCATAGGCTGTAAAACAAAACCCTCGATCTGGGCGTGAGGATGGTAGGCAGAAACCGTTTTAAGCATAGTCTTGGCATTTTCCTCTACGTCTTCTGGATTAGTTAAGTTAAGGACGACGCCTCCCACGTCACTTTTATGCACAATGTCTTTCGAAGCAATTTTTAACACCAAGGGAAAGGCCATTTTTTGTGCAACCACCCTAGCATCAGCAGGAGAGGATGCAGACTCTGTCTTTACAACAGGAATACCATAAGCAGCTAGAATTTCCTGAATGACATGGTGATCAAGCCAATCCTGCTCTTTTTTCTTTGCAAAAGATTTAAGGAGCTTTGAAATGTTTTCTTTAGTCTTTATAGGCTTGTGAGGACTCTTATCAATAAACTTTTTTTCATTCTCGCACCTCAAAAGATGCATAAAGGCTCGCACAGCTCGTTCAGGGGTGGGGTAAATGGGAATTTTATTTTTGTTAAAATGGGAAAGCAAATTTTTTTCTATATTTTGTTGAAGACACATAACAAAAATATCAGGACGGGGTGTTTTTCTTTTGGTAATCATTTCAACAATAGCGTTAAAAACATCATGGGTTGGTGATAAAGACGTTGGACAATGCATCAAGAGAATGGTTTGAATGGAAGAATCATCCATCAAAATTTCAAGTGCTTTGCTATACCTTTTAGGGGGAGCATCTCCAATAATATCAACTGGATTCCCCTGGGACCACATTGAGGGAAGAACCCTATTTAACTTATCAATGGTTGATGAGGGGAGGATCGAGAGCTCTCCCCCTACTGCAATAAGGGTATCTGTTGCAAGAATTCCAACACCTCCTCCATTGGTTAAAATGGTAAGATGATTTCCCTTAAGTTTTGGAAAGTGATTTAAACTTAAAAGAAGGTCATAAACGTTTTGGAGCTCAAAAAGACGGTATAACCCCGCTTCTCGAAAGGCCGCATCATACACGGCGTCACTTCCAGCAAGGGCTCCCGAATGAGAACGGACAGCGTGGGCAGTCTCTTGAAACCTTCCTGATTTAATGACAATAACGGGTTTTTTCATAACCGTTTTTTTGGCAACAGACAAAAACCTGTGAGCATCCGTCATCGCTTCTATATACAGGACAATCGCATGAGTTTGAGGATCATCTTTAAGATATTCAAGGTAATCTGCAAAATTAAGATCGCTCATCCCCCCAACGGAGGCTAACTTAGAAAAGCCAACACCCGTTGCATGCGCCCACTCCAGCATAGACACAAGGATAGCCCCTGATTGCGAAATAAGAGCAATCCCTCCTTTTTTAGGAATAATGGGAGAAAAGGTTGCGTTAAGTTTTGCTTTAGTATTAATGATTCCCAAACAATTTGGACCCACAAGACGCACGTTATGTAATCTTGCAATTGCAAGCATTTCAGCTTGAAGTTGAGCCCCTTTTTCATGGTTGTCTTCTGCAAAACCTGCAGAAATCACAACGGCTACTTTTGTCCCTTTTATCCCAAGTTCTTGAATAATTTGTGGGACAACAGGGGCTGGCGTACAAATAACCGCAAGATCTGGCGCAAAAGATAACTGTTCTACAGTTGGATAACACTTAAACCCAAGAACATCTGTGTGTTTGGGGTTCACAGGCAAGAGAGTTCCCTCATATCCTCCATTGATAATATTTTCCATTAAGGCTCGCCCAAGAGACCCGTCCTTTTCTGTCGCCCCAATAAGAGCTAAGGACTTGGGAAAAAATAAGGGGGTGAGGGAGGGCATATCTTATCCCTTCTTAAATTTTGCAGCCTCTTCTGAGCCCCCTGTTGTATTGCCAGCTGTGTAGGAGTAGGCTCCCATTCCTGCAAGCTTCCCCTTATCAACAATAAGATAGTCATTACGAATAGGGCGCCCCTCAAACCAGCATTCCAATATTTCACGCACTCCTGCTGCATATCGGGCTTGAGCGGATAGGGTTGTTCCTGACACATGGGGGGTCATGCCATGATGAGGCATTGTTCTCCAAGGATGATCTTTAGAGGGCGGTTGGGGAAACCATACATCGCCCGCATATCCTGCAAGCTGGCCACTTTCTAAAGCGCGTACAATCGCATCTCGATCACAGATCTTCCCCCGTGCCGTATTCACAATATAGGATCCTCGCTTCATTTTACGGATGAGGACATCATTAAATAAATGTTCAGTTTCAGAATGAAGGGAGCAATTAATGGTCACCACATCACAGACAGAAACCATAGAGTCGAGATCAGAATGGTAGGTGAGATTAAGCTCTTCCTCAACACTTGCCGGAAGCCGGTGCCTTTCCGTATAATGCAATTTTACATCAAAGGGCTTTAAGCGCCTTAAAACAGCAAGCCCAATACGGCCTGCGGCGACAGACCCTACATTCATTCCTTCCATATCGTAGGCTCTTGACACACAATCAGCAATGTTCCAGCCTCCTTTAATAACCCATTGGTAGGCTGGGATATAATCATGAATCAAAGCAAGAATAGCCATGACAACATGTTCTGCCACACTGATACTATTGCAATAGGTTATCTCTGCAAGAGTCACCCCTTTCCCCATTGCAGCTTGTAGATCTATATGATCAGAGCCAATCCCTGCTGTAATGATGAGTTTAAGGTTTTTGGCTTTTTCAAATCGCTCTGCTGTCATATAAGCTGGCCAAAAGGGCTGAGAAATCACAATGTCAGCATCCGCCAACTCCTTTTCAAAGACAGAGTTGGGTCCGTCTTTGTCGGATGTCACAATGAAGGTATGCCCACCTTCTTCAAGAAACTTCCGCAGCCCCAGTTCCCCTGAGACGCACCCGAGTAATTGCCCTGGTGTATAATCAATGTGCTTTGGGGTAGGTAAAGCCATTCCATCAGGATACTGTTTAAGCTTGGGAATATCATCCCGGGGATAAGATGTGGGGTAACCCGCTATGGGGTCGTCATAAAGCACGCAAAGAACTTTTGCCATTTTCTCTCTCCATGGATGTTTTGTTCAAGTGTTACTTTCTTTGTAAGATATTGAGGGTTAAGGTTTCCTAAAGAAAAGATAAATCACCCATTAATTTTGTGTAAGTTGTTGAGAAACAAGAAGAAAAAATTTTATTTTTAATATTTTCTCGTTTGATATCGGCAGGCAGCGTGGAATAATAATTGCTCAGAACAAAGAGTCAACAAACTAACGACTAGTTCATAAATGAAACCAAAATTTATCGCCGAGACGTCGTTTTATTGGTTTGGTTGGACAATGCGTGGCCAATATGCGTACGGCCTCCCTGTGCGAATAGAGCACCGCTCGGCCGCGGGCTGCTCGTTGTTTTTGGTACAAACTTTCATTTCCCAAACGCTCCATTGATTGCGATGTTAAATCATCATAATCATCTATATGATTAAGCCAACCACCCCAAGTCCACAAAACTCCAACAGGAGCTGCAGCTGCGTTCCATCTGCCCATGATACGTTGAAAGTGAGCGGCACTCCCAGTGAGATTTTCTTCGATAAGAAAGTGAGGAACGAACCAGATTTCAACCTTATAGTCAGTTAGCAACCAGCCAATTGGCCCCCTAGGGCTCACTGTACGATAGCCAGTTGAAATACGGACATACCGCTCTTCATCACCACACTGGGACAGATCAAATCTTCCGTGTAAGGGATTCTCTAGGGCAGCTATAGGCATGACGATCATGCCTTCGTCACTTTCTGGCTTTGGCCTATATATCAGTTTTCCTCCTAAAAATCTTTGCAGTACATATCCCTTCATCAATGTTTTCCAGAAATGCCCTCGTTGTATAAAATTTCTATTGTTATTTCGTAGTGAACCGGTATCGATGAAATCTCTCCACTCTCTACAAACAAGTCGTAAGACATTTGGCCCAACATTCATCGCCAAAAATTCAATATTTTCCCGCTTGATCTCGGCAGGTAGCGTGGAAAACATTCCAAAAGCAGATGCAACTTGCTGAGGGGGCTCTTCCTCTTGAGCAACTTGTGTTGGTCGAAGTGACACCACACCCCTAGCAGCAGAATCCTGTTCATGAGAATTCATGGCATATAGTTGCTCAGAACAAAGAGTCAACAAACTGGCGGCAATTAGTATCTTTTTTGTGTATCTAAACATCTTTAAGAATTTCCATTCTAATTACCCCAATTGATAAGCCACCAGCTATGCTGGTGGACTCCAAATGTTTTACATAAGCTGAAGATCTCCTAAATTGCTTCGAGCGGTCGAAGCACATTTAAATCATAGCGCGTGAGAATGTAAGTACCAGGTTGTATTTACGCCAAAATACAGAAAAAAAGCTCTTTATGAAGTTATTCGGAAACCCCTTTTGAGAGCTTATTCACCTGCCCAGTTTTTGGGGCGCAGCGCAAAATGCTAAATTCAGTTCCCTTACAACGAAAACCCGCCTCTATCGCGCTCTAAATGATGGTCTTCCATCGCCTGGGCGATGCGTTCAAGGGCCTTTACTTCTTTGATGTCATGATGCTTGAGGGTGTTCATGAACTCTTTGTCTTGAGAGAGGACGTAGCCCAATTGTTTGAATTCCTTCGCCATCGCTGCAGGAGGATGGAGGGCGCTCTGAATGGTGCGTCTTAACTCCTTAAATCGCCTGTAGGTTTTTTCCGAATCGTTTTTCTGCATTGAGGCTGGCTGGGTTGGTTTGTCTTTCAAGGTGTCTTTTAAAGCCGCTCTTTCATGTTTGTTGATTTCCATGGTTTCGACAATGCGGTTGATGGCCTTTACGTCCTTGATGTCATGATGCTTGAGGGTGTTCATGAATTCTGTGTCTTGAGAGAGCACGTGCCCCAATTGTTTGAACTCCTTCGTCAACGCTGCAGAGGGGTGGAGGGTGTTCTGAATGGTGCGCCTTAGCTCCTTAAATCGCCTATAGGTTTTGTCTGAATTGCGTTCTTCTGGTAGTGCGGGGAGAGCTTTCGATGGGGTCTCTCGCAATGGTATGTGTGCTGAACCAGAATAAACAGACAAAGTGGGCGTTTCTTTGGCTTTTGTGCTGGGCTTTTCGAAATTATAGAAGTCCTCATTTCTGTGAAAAAAGTCTTTGACGGTGGTCACAACTGTCTCAGCTCCTCGAATGAGGTGGGTGGCCAGAGATTTCTCTTCTTGTTGTTTTTCAATATCTTTTTGAGTGTCAAAAACCAAGCTCGTGCTCTTGTTGTTTTTTCGGCTCATCTGGTAAATGAGGTGGCCCTTCGTGGGTGTCTCCTCTCGCGAGACATAAAGGCGTAAGGACTTTGTTTGGCGCGTGAGGGCCACGTAGTTCGTGGGATAATGGCCTATTTTGCTGAAAAGGACATAGACAGACCTTAAGGTGGCTCCTTGGGTTTTATAAACGGTTGTTGCATACCCATGACGTAGGCCATCATAGGTGCTTGGGTTGATGATTTTGATCTCTCCATTATCCAGTTTGATTTTTAGGGTTTTGGCTTTGGAGTCAATCGCTTCAACCATTCCAAAGCTTTCATTTATCAGTCCTTGCTCCTTATCTGTTTTCGTAAACTGGATACGATCTCCTTCTGCAAAAGAGGCTCTCCCCCATTGGGTGGCACAGGTGATTTCTACATCTCCCAATCTTCCTCGGCTGCGAAGAAGGTCTCGAGCCCCTTGGTTAAGAGCGTCCACATCACTATTTCTTTGGGCTATGATTTGGCAGGTTTCAGGAGACTGAAGAAGGATTTCCTTACCCCAATCGTTAAGAAGAGCAGCAAGGGACTCTTCCTTGGTATTTCCCCAAGAAATAGCTTTGTTTTCTTCCAAGAGATGAACGGCGTCTTTTATCGCTCCTTGAGAAAAGGCTTCAGAAACGGACTTTTGCCACTCTATGGTTTGACGCCTGACCTCCGTCAGCTCAACAGCCCCATAGCGGTCAGCTAAGAAGCCAAAGGTTCCTCCCCGCTCAACAGAGCTAAGCTGGCGATCATCTCCCACAAGAATAAGCTTTCCTCCCCTGCTCTTTATGGCATTAAAAAGCTCAATGGACAGCTGAGTTCCCAACATCCCCGCCTCGTCCACAATGACAACCGTATTGGAATTGATCCTTTCTCGATTGTTTTTGAAGGCAAATAAAAAGGAATGGCACGTCTTCGCCTCAAACCCCTCCTTTTTTAAATCAAGGGCCACTTTGTTTGTGGGGGCCAATCCTAAGACACGATAGCCTTCTGCTTCGTGAGCGATGCGAACCGCATCTAAAAGATAGCTTTTGCCAACGCCTGCTCGCCCTTGGATAAGAACAAGGTTTTTGTCCATACAAGACTCATAGGCTCTTTTCTGTTCAAAACTTAAGCTTTTTCCTTGTTCTCCAAGGGTTCTAGCAAAGGGGGACACGCGTATGGGGGATCTTTTAGAAATACTATCAGCAAATCGAAGGAGCTTTTCTTCTTCATCTCTTACTTGGTGAGTGGTGAAGTAAGCGGTCTTTTCTTGTGTTTCCTTATCATAAAGAGGAACCACATGAGAATGCTCCAACACCCTCTCTAAAAGCCCTTCTCTTTCAGGAGAAGGCACATGCTTTTGTAAAAAAAGGTCAATCTCTTTTTCAGTAAAAACCGCTTGAGTGCGTGTAATTTCTTCAAGAACACTGACGGGATCTTGGGCTAATGTCTCATTGCTCTTTTGTAGTAGCTGGGCCCTCAAAACAGCTTCATTCAAATGATGACGCATTCTCACAGGACCAAGGTGCTCTTGGGAAAGAATGCCGATGGGATCAACCTTAATGTCATATCCCTTTTCTTCAAAGTAAGCGTTTTGGAGATCCCGCCAAACCTCTCCCCACAGATCACCCTCAACCACACCCCCTCTTCTGATCACAGGGTCTAAATCTCGGGCCTTGGCCCCAAGGCTCATCCCATCTTCAGAGAATCGCCTTGTAGTGACCAAAAGATGGGCGTGCCAGTTTTTTTCTCCCTCATGAGGTCTATGAACGTCTATTTGTGCAGCAACGCCTCGCTCCACAAAGAGTGCCCCAAACCGACGCGTCAGATCAATCCGATCCTCTAAATTAACTTCCCCATCATCGGGAAGAGCAATCACAAATTCCTTCGCCAGTTGGCTATTGCCCCTATTCTCACGCGCCTCGACTTCATTCCAAAGAGTGGAGCTATTTTTAAATTTCTCATTGGCCCCCTCAGGAAGGAGAACCTCATGATGAACGTTCCCCTCTCTATTTTTAAATGAAAAAACCTCCCCCGTCTTTTCACAACGGATGACGTCTCTTTGATTATAGCTTGCCTTCCGGCAAGCATTCGCTCCAGAGCTTCGTGAAACGTACTCACAGCGCGCAAATTGGATGGCCACGGAGAAACCCCAATAGTCAAAAGCGACAAGAGGAAGCCCTCTATGCGCCAGGTGTTTTTGAAAGGTGTCCTTCAACAAGGTTCAGAGCAAAAGAGAAATCCCCTCTTCACAAGAAGGATTCTGGTTTATTCACAAGCCATAGGACAAAGCAGGTTCTTAAAGAACGGGAGAGGAAGTGCCTATAAAAGGCCTTTGATTGATTACTCATCTTACCCTTTTTGAAGCCCAAGCGCAAACTCATTTTTGAGTTTGCATATTGCGTATGTCGTGATTTGGGCAAATCACTTCCCTAACGCCCCTGGCGATTTTTGAAAGGTGTTTTTTCATTTTCAATTTTTTTAGAGCTTCCTTTTGACATCGCGTCTGATAAAAATCTGATTAAAAAAATCTCAACTTTGATTTTGACGTGTGGCATCAAAGAGCGGCTGTCAAAGGCAGCGTATAAGAACACCTCCCAGAAAATTGACCGGACCTTTCTCTTCCTCTAATTCCAACCCTAATGCTTTTCTTGATTTCTTTGCGGTTGAAATATCGAATCGGATATGGAATAGTTTTCATCTGGAACAAACCAGAAAATGAACAATAACAAAAAAGGAAAACAAATATGAAACTAAAAATTTCCCGGACAGTAGCAGCTTTAGCAATCTTTGCAGTAACCCAACTAGGGCCCTGGGGAAACGTGAAAAGCCACGCAATGGACTATGACGATGAAATCCGGGGGCTCACCTCGACACTTTCAGCCCATCCCTCAGGTCATAGAATACGACAAATCTTCCGCGGCGAGACAGCCTGGCCAGACATTCCCGGTCAACAGCTCTGTGTTACCTGCAATGATGCAAATCAGAGATTAAGTGTGGTAAGGCAAATTAAAGACGCGCAGAGTCAGAAAAGTTTTGCGGCAACCCAGCTAGGGCGCGTGAACGTGGAAAGCCTCGGGATGGATCCAGACGGCGATATAGCAGTTCACAAAGCTACAATAAAAAGACACACGGATGCGATGCAGACAGGAGAGATGCTGTTGGATCACGTGCATTACAAATTCAGTCTGACAGGTGATAAGATTATGAGCTATGAGCCGAGTGAATGCTTAGGCTGTCAAGTAGCAAGGGAAAGAATAAACCGCATAGAAGAAACAAACGAAATACGACGCCTACAACTGGAACTCCTACGTCAACAGACAGGTGCCGCTAAAACGAAGTAATCCAAAGAAAGAACACCAACAGTCACCTCTGACGTAGCAGTTGCTACGTCCTTCTTTCTCCAATACAAAAAGTAAGGGGTGGAAAAGAAAAGTATTCTGAAAAGCTTGATGGCGTTTTTTTTCTGTGGCAAGCCACAAAGATCAAAAGTGAGGAGAAAGCACCCTTTTTAATTGGGAGTGAAGTAAGCTGTAAACTCAAAAATGAGCTTACATATTACTTGCCGTTATCTTGTGAATCCCCTAACGCCCCTGGCGATTTTACCATTTTATAGGGGGATTTATGTTTTTAAATTTATAGATTTTATTGGCCATTCCTGCGATTTTCTTTGATGTTTCCCATAGATTTCTGTATACTCTTCTTATCCTTACAAAGCGTTTCCGTTGGAGTCGCCTATGACAAAAACAAACCTCATCGATAAGCGAAAAAAGCTTGAGCAACGAAAGCATCGTCTCAAGCAATTGGAGCAATCCCTCACCAATCAAGAACGAAAGGACCGGACGCGACGTCTTATAAAATTGGGAGGCTTGGTTTCCAAAGCGCACCTCGACAACTGGACTGCAAACGCCCTTTTGGGAGCACTCTTGTTTGTGAAAGAAAAAGAACAGGACCCCACCCAAATGAATCTCTGGGCCCATCAAGGAGGAGCGGCATTTGCTGAAGAGACGTCGAAGTCTGGCTAACTACAGCACCATATACCAAGGAATGCAGAACGCACTGGAGTCATGGACAGGTTCACTTTCTTGCCGTGTCGCCGGATTTCATCCGTAAAGCAGGCGGGGGCGAGCCTGGCGTCAAGCTTCTACTACGCGCTGCTCGCCAGCCTAGCTGGTCCCACGAGCGGGCAGATTCTAGCGTTGCCTCCAGGTGTGCCTCCACCAAATGGCCAACCGAACAAATTGATTTTGGAGAAAACCTGTAGTAAACTGTAAATATAAAATCGACAAATTATGCCAAGGAGGCACCATAAGAGTCTCCTCCTTAAAATGAATTTGGGACAGCAACCGCCCGGAACAAAAAACGTAATAAAAAAAGAGACCGCCGAAAAAGGTTTATGACGCCACAAATCACCCCCCCCTCATCTTTCCTGACGACCTATGACGCGCGCGCGGGTAGCGAGCATGGTTGAGAAAGGCTGTCGGTGGGTTCTCGCCTTTTTGGGCAAGACAATGGCTATTAAACCCTTTTTGAACGCCATCAAAGTCTTGTGCGTTCAATCACCCGTTCCTTCGTCGAGGCAAACAGGAAGGACGTCCTTTTCTGCGTATCCCTCGCGATTGAGATATCAACATAACAACAACAAAAAAGGAAAACCATTATGCAAACAAAATTTCTTCGGCCATATCGCCTTTCAGAAACCTTACTCCTCCGCCTAGTGCTGGTTGCTGGACTGGCTACCCTTCTTTCAGCACCTGCGTGGAGTGGAAATGGTTCCTCGAGAGCTCAGGAAGATGGGGAGGACAGCCAACGAGAGAGCTGCCGCATGGTGTCGCGTGCATACTGGTACCGTGTGAGCAATGAGCAAACAGAAAAAGGATTCTATGAGGTGTGCGAAAGATGTGGGTGGTTTGCCGAGCGGCCCGAGAGTTTGGATCAATGCTTTGAGCGGGGAGGGCCGAAACCCGAACAGTGCCCGAGGGGAAAAATAAAGAATTGAAATTGAACTGGCCAAAAACGAAAAAGAGAACCTCGACAGCGTGACCTTAAGGACGCGAGAATGACAGTACAGGGTGGACATTAGGGAAAAGACTCAAGCGTTTTATTTGGCAGGTGCTACCTGAGACACGATATTAGCGCTTCACGAACGGGATCAGATGGAACGGTGTGAGGAGTACAACGAATTTAAAGCCACTTGCGTAAAACTCACATTGAATTAGGAACCCTACGAGCCCCTGATCTGTTCTCTCCTCGCGAACAAGGCTTCAACATAACAACAAAAAAGGAAAACTATCATGGAAATCAAATTCCTCCGGACATTATGGCTTGTAGGAGTTTTCCTCACCCTGGCGGTGGGTCATACGCCCTGTCGGGGAATGGATCCCGAACAAATGGGGCCTCACGAGACTAACGCCATGGTGCGGCTAAGAGGATGCCCCTTACTCTTGACTCGAAAAGCCGTCCGGCGACCAACTGCAAACGTGACCTCAACCGTGATTGAGGTGATGCCGAACAACGCGACGCCAACAGCGGGGGCAGCGACTTCTGGTGGCGTGAAACCAGGCCCGCACCAGAGTCAATTGGGAGTTTGGGAGGGCCCGGCGTTCTGTTTCTTAGGTGCACTATTTTGCCGCGAGTGGTGCAAGGTCTTGAACAACGACTTTGTTCGAATTGGGACACGAAAAGAGATAACCGAAATACCCGCGATGTTCGGTGGGGTTTGGTGCACGCAGCCAGTGATGGCGGCAACGGAGTGCTCGCGGGTTAGTGTCCTTGCACCCTACTACTACAAGTGCTGTTGGTTGGTAACGGCATTCCCGGTGGGGTGGGCTTGCGACCTTTTGGCTTATAACTGTGTGCCCTCCACACCAGACGACCTGCTAAGGCGGTATGGTTGGTCGGAAGACTTTGCGCTGACAATCGCAGACCCGTATCTGCGGCCTTTTTTTCCGGGGTGCTACGCAGTAACGCGTTCTGTGGAATGGGGCGTAGTGCGTTTCCTTATGGCGGCACGAGCTAAAGATGAAGCAGATTCGACGTCAAGACGGAGGACTGCAGTCGAATCGCATGAGTGTCAAGCTGTGAATCCAATGTTCATGAGCCGATCAAATGGCCCAGGATCAAGCGAAAGCAGTGGAGATCCCGGCCCTGAAGTTCGAGCGCTGCCGGAGCGTGCACGAACCCTCGAGGCCGAGAGACTACCTCACACACCCGATTTCGCCCCAGAAAAGGAGAGACTGGAAGCCCGAATCCACGAATTAACACAACAAGTACGGGAGCTGGAGGCTCAGTCAGGCACGCACAAACCTCATGCTTTGCCGGGGCCTGTTCAACCAAACAGAGTTCGGACTAGGGGGAATCGTGCTGGCACGCCAACAGATGATCCACCCCCCTATGCCCCGTGAGCCAAACCTGTGCGGGGGGTGTCAAAATCCCCCGCGCTTTCTCAAAGGCAAACAGGAAGAATACCCTTCTCTGTTTTTTCTGCACGAGCAAGACTTCAACATATCAACAACAAAGGAAAACCACTATGAAAATCAAATTCTTCCGGACATTAGCCATAGCTTTTACCGCAATGTTCGCAGCACTGGGGCCAATGAACGATGTGGTGATGGGGATGGACTGGGATGCATACGAAAGAGCAACTGCCAGCCTACGCAGAAGACAACAACGTATACTGAACACCCCAGACTGGGAAGTCGACTGGGCAGGACGAGCGCTGACCGGATTCGAGAGTTCAGACGAATTAGACCCAGAACATCGCGAGGCCATCGCTGCCGGATACTCCACGCGGGGTGAATGGCTTGAATTTCAACGAAGCAAAAAGAAAGCAAAAGTCACTGCTCCAAAAAAAACCGAACAAAGGGGCAGGAGTGCGCCGAAAGGTGTGAGACGCATAACAGAGAAAAAGCACTTCCGTGAGGAACCCCCTGCAGAACATCGGGCACGGCGGAGGCCACAGGTGTTCGAAGGAGGTCCTAAGATAGAAAAACCCTGTCAAGCAGCATTCCATCAAGATGAGATTCGAATGCCTCAGCATAGGGGCGCCAGAGGCAGAAAAACCGCGACAGAGGTGCAGAAGAGAAGCTTCGACGGTGAAGTGGAAACACGGCCCTGTGACTCCTACGACAGTGAATCAGACGGGCCTAAATCACAACTCACTGAGGCAAGCTCTGGAGGCGAAGAGGCGTGGCTTCCTTTTGACTAATGGGGATTTCCATCGCTACAAGAGATGGAAAACCACCTAATGGGACTTGGATTGGACTGGACCATACTGAGACGTAGCGCCGAAGTTGATAAGTAGTACTGGCGCATGACTAAGTGCTGTAAAATAGAAAGATGAGGAATCGGCGTACGCTGAGATGCATAAGATAACTGTCGGAGAGTAGCGGCGTGAAGACGCTAGCCATAAAAAATGCAGATTTAGGCCACTGCAGTTTTTTTCTGACCCTTCCGATGATGCCCCCCAAGGCCGATGCCTTTGGCAATGTCCCGCCTGAGCTTTGCGTAATTGGGAGCCACCATGGGGTAACTCAAAGGCAAACCCCATCTCTCGCGGTACTGTTCTGGCGTCATGTTATACGTTGTCTTAAGGTGGCGCTTGAGCATCTTTAATTGAAGTCCATCTTCCAGACAAATGATGTGGTCCGAAGTGATTGAGTTTTCTATCGGCACAGCTGGCTCTGAACGAGAGGCAAGACAAAATGTTTGTTTTGAATTCAAATGAGTGAGACTTTGGTGAATCTGTTGGATAAAGGCCGGAAGACTTTCTTGCTCCATTTTATGATTAGAAATATAAGCCGCCACGATTTCAGCGGTCATTGCTACAATTCCTAGAGATTCATTTGTGTCCGTCATTTTGTATCTTTCGTTTTTTATTAATAATAGGCCTATCTATATTGCATGCAAAAAATAGCAGCAACTGTTTTTTTTGGTAACTCAGCTATAGGGTGAGGGGGATTTTTCGACGCATCCCTCACAAGGGAGAGATACACCATAACTGCAGGTGTTATAAGTTTTGCAATTCCATTCTCGCCAATCTCGTTTTGCAACTCTTGCAGTGCCACGTCAGCCTTCTTGAACAACGTCCTTCCAGCAGAATGAGAAAAATAGGCCTCGTCACATTCCGAACAGTCATATTCGCCCAACAGATTTTTCAAGGCGACCTGCTCACATCCGCAAGGAAGCTACAACAAGTGCTATCTTCAGACTGCACTTCCTACCGCACACTGACTTGTCATTTGGGGCGTTTTTTAAGGTTGTTTGTTATTATAAATAGTTGCCCCCGCGAAAAAGCGAGGACAATATTTGGATGACAACGAGACCCCGAAATGGCCCTGGCTCAAATCCAGGTTTTGCGGTTCAGGGGGCTGCAGTGTGTTTACCATGTGAAGAGAGGGACACATCCCTCTCTTCTTATTTTTGAACCGATTTAAGAAAGCTTGGTCTATAATATTTCTTATCCTGTGCAAGTTCAGGTTACTTGCGTTTGTGCTTTCTTCTCACATGCTTATCCCATGCTCTTTGAGCTTTATGCTTAGCGGGAGGGCTGGATTGTGGTTGAGGTGGCGCTACTACTGGTGCTACCACTGGTAGTTGTGGTTGAGGTGCTTGAGGTTGTGGCGCCGCTACTGGTGCCGCCGCTACCACTGCTGGTTGTACCACTGCCGCTGCTGCTCTTGGTTGTGGTGCCGCTACTGGTGCCGCCGCTACCGCTACTGGTTGTGCCACTGCCGCTGCTGCTCTTGGTTGTGGTGCCGCTACTGGTGCCGCCGCTACCGCTACTGGTTGTGCCACTGCCGCTGCTGCTCTTGGTTGTGGTGCCGCTACTGGTGCCGCTGCTACTGGTGCCGCCGCTACCACTACTGGTTGTACCACTGCCGCTGCTGCTCTTGGTTGTGGTGCCGCTACTGGTGCAGGAGCTGCCTCTCTTGCTCTTTGTTCAACCAACTCTCTTTCATAAGCTGCTTGCCCTTGAGGAGAGGAAAACTCTTCAACAGAGGCATTAAATATTCGCATGAACCTTTGAATTTGAGCATCATCTAAAATACTCCAAGGAATGGTTAAGGTGTTTTGGTCCCATATAACATTAGGGTACAGTGTGCGAAGTGTTTTAGAGAGGGCTTTGTTTTTACAAAATTTATTAAAATCACGGGCATTTCGTAATTGTATAAAAACATTCTCTTCATCATTATTATTAACAACAAGAGCGCTTTTATTTTTTTTGTCAATAACTTTTAAGAGCATTCTTGCAATTTTCCGTTTGTTGTCAGAGGTAAAATTTTCCAAATCAACAGTTCGAACAGTGCTCGCCGTACTTACTTGGCTTGATCTAGAGCTATGACTTACATTGGTGCGCATCACAGGGTATCTAACTGCGGGCTCAGAAGGACCTGCGCGGCACTCTTCTGCTGCGGAACTGGCACTACCTTCATCTGGCACATCAAGATCAATTTCTGCCGCTGTTAGTGCCCCCAGTGTGCTTGGCGTTGCCCCTACTTCGTTTGCTGTTATCATAGAAAATGGGGGCCTAGAATGCGTTCTCGTTACAAGTCTTCTTTGAGAAGCCTCATCGCTATCAGAATCTGGTGACTGTACAATAGAATAACTTCTTGCATCGTCATCTTCATTCATTGCAAATGAAGTATCATTTGCAAGAAGGGTGAAAATTGACGCAGAAGCAAATAAAAACATTGAATATTTCATTTTTTTCTCCTTTTCGAATTTATAAAAAATTTATCTCTTATTTTAATCATTTTTTAGTAATCCATGTCATTAAAATTTTGTCAATCGACAAAAAAACAGTTATCACACAGAACCTTCCTCATTTTTTCAAAAAGAGATTCTTTCTCTTCCGAAAATTGCTTCATACGTTGGTTTCCATGCTTTCTCTATTCCTGCTTAACTATTTTTGGGAAAGGTCCTGTAAAAATTTAGAATGTAATCAAAGATACAGCTTCCCCCCTCATAAGCCTTTCATATTTTTTTTATTCTCCTTCTGTTTTGCTGGCAGGGGGGAGCTCTTCAAAACCTCACGTTAGTGAGGAAGAAAGAGAAAAGCGTAAAACAATTAAGAAAAGAGTCTATCAAGAATCTTCAGATAATGCGTGCCTAGAAAATGACGACATTATTACAATTTCTGACACTTTTACATTTGAAGGCGTTCGAAGATTAGATTCTTTTAGAGAAAGCCCCAAACAGGGACCTGAGGAAAACCCCCAGGCGCCCCGTTTGAGAACTTTGCCCCCCAAGGGGATATTTTGCTGTTGCTCCTGAAGATTGAAAACAATAAAAAACCAAGAATTCCACGTTTCTTCAGGCCTCCCGCTGCTAGATGCTGAAACGAGTTCAGCATGACACTATTTTTGTCACCCTGAACTTGTTTTCAGGGTCTCGTTGTCATGGGATGCTGAAACGATCCTGGGTCAAGCCCGGGACAAGGTTCAGCATGACAAGAAAGAGCAACGGAAGGAACAAAACACAAAAATTCCACCCCACTCTTGCGAGCAAGGCAGTGCCTCATGTTTTACAAAATATCCTCAGAAGACGGCGCGGATATGCGCTGTTTAAGACGCTCAATCTCCGCATTTTTCTCGTCCATTAACAGACGATGAGCAAACATCAGCTGCTGCAACGCCTCCCGCGTAAACTCGAACAGAGTCCACGCTTGAGAGAAACCGCGAGCTGTTGCGTTGAATTTCTCTGTTAACTCTTGATAAAAATGCTCGTATCGAGCTAAGGTACTATTAGCCATTGTGACTACCTCGTGAGTTGCATGGTCAGTGGGGGATCAGGTGTTCTCGCACCTGGCCTCCACGCCCTCCCCCAATGGGAGGACATCAATAAGACTACTCCCCTTTTTTGCAAAAGAAAAGAAAAAATTTTAAAAAAATTTCTCTCAATTGTTATTGACTTTTTCTTATCATATCTTTTAGTTTGTGGGGAAATACAGGTGGCAAAATGGATTGAAGATGGCGGTGAGTGGGGTTGCTAATTCCCCTATACTGTCATCCCTGCCCCCACTTGTCATCCCCGCGAAGGCGGGGATCCAGACAGCGCTTTTAAAAAAGTAGTGGCTATTACCTTCAGTGTTTTTGGCTCACTCTTTTTAAGAGGTTTTCTCTGGATTCCCGCCTTCGCGGGAATGACAAAGGAGAGAGACAAAAACCACCAAATGGCCAACCGAAAAAATTTATTTTAGAGAAAACCTGTCGTAAACTGTAAATATAAAATCGACAAACTATGCCAAGGAGGCACTATAAGAGTTTCCTCCTTAAGATGAATTTGGGACAGAAACCGGTCCCCGGAACAAAAAAATGTAATAAAAAAAGAGACCACCGAAAAAAGAGGTTTATGACGCAACAAATCACTTCTCCCTCATCTTTTCTGACAACCTATGGCGCGCGGGCGGGTGTGAGCATGGTTGAGAGAGAGTATCGGTGGGGACTTACCCTTTTAGCTAGGATGATGAATATTAGATCTCTGAACTTCACCCCCTTTTTGAACGCTTTAAAAAACACTCTGTCTTCAATCACCCTCTCCTTCGCCGAGGCAAGCAGAAAGGACATCCTTCCCTGTTCTCTCCCCGCGAACGAGACGTTAACTTAACAACAAAAAAGGAAAACATTATGGAAAACAAATTTATTCGGACAGCAACTATAATTTTCACTTCATTCGGCATATGGATAGGGAACTTGTCACTCCCTGCATACGGAACGCGGGATCCGCTTCTTGAGGACCGCAGCTGGGCGGGTCGCATGAACCAATCGCTCCCACAACTAGCGGAGGTCAATGAGCAGCAACGCAATACGTGCGTGAGGCTTTACAAGCAGAACAAGATGGCCGCGCACACAATGGTTTTTGTCACGGGCTTAGCAATGTGTGTGGGTGGGATTGCGGAGTCTCCAATGCACCTCCTGGGAGTTTACCAACTCGCTGGGTTGGTGACGGGGGCCGTTGGGGGAATGGCTCTGCAGGCAAAGTTGGGGCCTCGACAGGATGAGGAGACGATCAATTGCGCTGGCGCGTGCCTGTCGGTTATGACGTTCATAAGCGGCTTCATGTTTTACTCGGCACGTACTGGCTTTGGGTCCAATTGAATAACCACACCCTTCCTTCCAGTGAAATGATATGTGCCAACCTTGACGAAACAGCGAAGTTGGCACGAATCTAGTGAAGAGTTAGATCAATGACTGTACAACGATTACCATCCGGAATGGCTCACCACTAAACAGTTGGGTTTGATAAACATAAAGCATCAACATGTGCAAGAAATTCGTAGAGAGCAACAAACCATTCAGTCTTCTCTGTGTCTTAATACACGGGCTTAACAAAAAAAAGGAAAACTATCATGCAAATCAAATTCTTCCGGACAGCAACTGTAATTTTAATTTCGCTAGGAATATGGGCGGGACACGTGAACGGACCAGCACTGGGGATGATTCATGACGGGGAGGATACCTACATCTTGATGAAAGTTTCTAAACCCAAACCAACGTACATACCACCAACCATACGATTCCCCACCGATGAAGAGCGGCTAGCCGAGATCCGGGCGCGTGAAGAATGGGTCCAAGCACACGGAAGTAAAGTTCGTGCAGCTGCCTGCTGCGTTTGTGGTGTTGTATTGTCTTCGTGTTGCTGGCTGACGCTTGGCTTCTTTTTTGCTGTCGGTGGCATTAATGTTTGGCCATGGGACCTTAATCCATGAGAACACGCGTGGTTAGCCAGATGTCAAACAAGCCCAAGTGCCCCCCCCTACAGCGACATCTCCATCTGTCTTTCAACCTCTTTCGCGGGCTCGATTTGCTTTGTGGCCTCGATCTGGGGGGAATGAGCTTTGAGGGACAGGGTGGTGCGGCTTTGGGATTTGATGAGGGAGAGCTCTTCTGTGAAAGCAGAGGTATCATGAGCGGGGAGGAAATGACGGCTGAGGCATTCGGGATGCCTGAACAATAGGTCCGCTTCTCTGCGGCGGAGGAAGTCGACCTCAGGGGATCAAGCGTCTTTGCGTTCGCATATGAAGAGGATGTGGGGTCTCCCGTTGTACGAAGAGCCACTCTCTCAAGCTCATGGGAAATCAGGGCCATTTTAAAGACCTGAGCGGGATTGGGGTGATTGCCATGGGTTTCTTTGTACCGCAAGATATCCTTGGCACAATGGGTGGCAGTGAACTCACTCAGGGTCAACTGTCTGGCCTCACTCAGTGACGGCTGCCCCTGACCTACAAACGAACCTCTCCTGCATACAGGAGATGTTGGAAGCCCTCTAGGCCTTCCATTTGTAGTATTGAGAGGGCGTGAGTCCATAGCGGCCAATGTTGCCTTCATGAAGATAGGAAAACTCTTTCAGAATCACTTCCTGAAGAGCCTGATGATCTACAGGATTATAGGCATACTCCCGTAAAACCTTATCCACGCCCTCTGCCGTTGGTTGATTCATTTGCTCAACAACTGTTTTAACGACCGCAGCAATAATATCTCGATATCGCAACCGCAAGGGATCTGGTTCCCCCATCGATTGGACAATCCCTGCATATCGTTGACAGGATCGCTCATAAGCCAACATATAAACGTCCCTCAAAATATCAACGGAATTTAATTCATAGATGGCAATGAGACCATCCATGTAAGCTTTTTCCTCAACATCTATGAAGGATAAGGGGCACAGATCATGACGAATCAATGGAATATTAGAGGCCAGCCGAGAAACCCGTTTATTAACGTCAATAAAGGGTTGAAGATAAGGAAGATGAACCATAATAAAAAAGGATTGCTCATAAGGGTCGGGAATTTCAGATGCTTTTTTAAGCATTTTATGAAACGTAGACTGGATGTAATCAGGGATAGCCATGGGCAAATATGTTGTCCCTGAAATTTCGACAGGTCCCTGACGCAATCGCCCACTATCAAGAGCGTTTAGAACCAAATTATAAGATAGATTGGCGTGTAAAGTAAAAATAGTATAGGTGTCAAACCCTATTCGCCCTGCATTTTCAACGAGCATTTCAATGGCCGTCTTATGATTCAAAATCATTTGTGTTTCTTTTAAATCTTTCCCTACCGCAACCTGGCCAAAGTCAATTAAGTTTAGGGTATCTAAGCGTGAGTACGTATTCCCTTCTAGATGAGATGATGCCCATGATAAATCAATGAGAAGTCGATGATAAATGTTTCGAACATAGGTCCCCCCCGCCTTTTCTTGTGATTTTTGCTGATGTATTTGAGGATGCTGTGGAAATCTAGATTGACCCATGGTTTTTAGTTGTTTTCGGAGAGATGAGCTCAAGTAAAAAGTCTCACCAGGGGTATAAGAGTCCAGAAAATCAGGATTATATCCTACAGGCTTTCTTTTAGAGATCGGTTGGTTGATATAAGATAAGATTTTCTGCGTTTCCTGGGAAAACTCATGACTTTGAAAAAATTTGGGCGCAGGGCTTTCAACAGCTTGGTAATATATTTTGTTCCCGGCTCCATGCCTTGTTATTTGTCCTCTCTCCTTCATGACTTCTAAACGACGAAGAAGAGTCCGCCGGTTTAAAGGAATAGAAAGCGCATGCCCTAGTTTTGTCTCTAGCGAGGATATGAGTAACCCAGAGGGCTCCTGCTTTATCAGTTCATAGATAATGTTAATTTGCTTTTCTTTCGAGCCTTCAATGTTATTATTTTTATCCATATCGTTTTTTCCTCCTCCTTCATTGTCGCGCAAGGCTCCTTTAATATGTCACGCGACATGTCGCGTGTCAAGTTTTGTGTCACGCGACATTTTAGAGCTGATGAAACTCTAGCACCTCATTATACGCGCAAAGACGTGCTTGCCCTGATAGGCCTTATGGGCATCACCAAAGATAACTACACAAAGGGCCGCAGCGTGATTTATAAGGCTTTACAGAGGTCTTGAACGAGACGGTTTCCAAAGTTCAAGCGCTCTCCGACGTAAGCTGTCCCAGCTTACTTCCAAACACCTGGGCGGCTTGCCTGAGTGGCTCATCCGCTAAATGAGCGTACCTTTGGGTAGTAGAGGCTTGAGTGTGGCCGAGAAGCTTTCCAACGATGCTTAAGCTTAGTCCACTGGACACCAAGTGGGACGCATGGGTGTGGCGGAGATCATGAATGCGCACATCGGCAAGGTTTGCCCTTTTTATGATGGTATCCCAAGCTTTCTTGATTTCTTGAAGGGGCTTCCCGGGCACTCTTCCCGGAAATAGGTAGGGAGACGTTGCGGTCTCCTTCATAGCCTTCAGAATTTCAACGGCTTCAGCGGACAGGGGGAGGTGCTCCATCTTTTTTTGTTTCGTTGTGTGCGCAGGCTTTGTCCAGATCTCCTTGTCCAAATCAAGTTGATCCCACGTCGCATGCAAGACTTCACTTTTTCGTGATCCCGTTAAAAGAAGAAGGCGAAAAACGTCGGCGACACTTTGACTGGAGTAGGACTCAAAAGCGGACCATAGACGTTGCAGTTCCTCGTTATTCAACCACCGATGGCGTTTATATTCCTGGTACTTTTCAACGCCGTTCGTAGGATTGTCTAATCTCCATCCCCATTGGATGGCAAGGTTAAACATTTTGCTCAAAAGAGCTCGAACCCTATTCGCCTTATAAGGCGTTTCTTTGAAGTTGAAATGAAGTTTTTGAAGGTCCCACACTGAAATAGCCGTCACATCCAATGACCCATACTTTTTATAAATAATATCTCGCAAGAATGCCTCATCTTCTTTGCAGCCCTTGGACTTCTTTTTGACTTTAGCGTGCAATTTCAAATACTCTTCTCCCAAGTCATAGAGTGTATGGGTAACCTTTGGGACAACCTTAAGAGAAGGATCTTCGCCAAGAGAAATTGTTAAGGCTAGTTGGCTTGCTTTTTCCCGGGCCCCTTCTGTGGTGATAGCACCATGAACCCCTATCTTGATCTTATGGGTTTCATTCTTTTGATTGCGATATTGAAGGAAATAGGTTTTACGTCCTGTAGGATACACGCGCACGCAAAATCCTGTAACCTCCGTATCCCATATGACAACACGTTTTGTGGGATCCAGCTCAAGAGCTTCAACGGCTCTCTTTGTAAGTTTGCTTTTATTAGATGTTTTTTGAGCCTGCATATTGCCTCATTTTTTTGTCGCACCACTGATCCATGATCAGTGGCATGATTGTTGTTTCTTGCCAAAACGGTACCAAAGGGAATTTTTAAACACAATCAAAAAAAGGACAAAAAAACAAAAAAGGGGAGCATAAGGGGAGCAACGGAACGAGAATGAGGGATATCCGGAGATATCGAGAGATATGCAAAAACCCAGTGTTTCACAATGAAAATATACCGAGAGATATCCAGGGATATCGAGAGATATGTATGGATATTCTGACTTTTAATCAGCGGGTCGCAGGTTCGAATCCTGCAGCGCCCACCAGGGAAACACTATGTTTTTTGAGGGTTTTGAAAAAGGAAATTTCCTCCGAATATACACCGGGTATACATTTGGAGAGAGCAGAAAAATGATTCAAAGCAGTTTTTGAGTTTCTTTTGAGGTGAAAGAGGCAGAGGTTTTAAGAACCATACCGCTTTCTATTTCCTTCATAAATCAATTATGGGCTGTTCAGGAGTTGTCCAAAAAAAAACCTTTACACTAGACCCCTATAGTCCTTAGTGCATAGATGGTTCTTACGTTTCAGCAAACAGCTTCCTTATGGCCTTGTGGCGTATTGTACATGTGCAGAATAATGTGCACCTCATAATTTTTTCTCATTTTTGATGGGATTTGGAGCAGCCTCCAAACTTCTTTTGAATTTTTCTTTCACGCCTAACGATCTTTAAGAACATATGGCAACTGTTGTTTTATGGCTCTCTGAAAGGTAGAGATGAGAGGAGGTAAAATTTTCTTTTAAAAGCTTTTGTAGCTCATGAAGTGAATAACGATAAGAAAGGGTTGTTATAATTGTATCTCCTTTTTTAAATTTTATTTTTTCGTTTGCAAAATCCGTATTCATCACGAATTTACATTCGATTCTAGATCTATCGAATTCTACTAAATATCTCACCCATTCTTTTTTTATCCCTAAATTTGCAAGAGGACCAAAAGCAAGGGTTTCACACTCTTCAATATCATAACGAGAAACGATGTCTTCTGCAGAATTTTCCTGAGTTAACAGTTCAGCCGCTAATATTATACAGCCCTTTTCTCCTGCTATCTTTTTAAGTAAAGGAAGAATTACATTTGGCTCAAAATTCATAAAAGTAACTCCAAGCATTACACAAACAGGACCTAAGTAGACTTCCGGAGGAATTAAAGATGGGCACGCTGCAAAGTGAGCTTGAATAGGGGTCACACGAGAGACAAAATCGCTCATTGCTTCCTCTGCAAGATTAAGGAAGGAAGGACTAATATCAACCGGATAATAGGCAATAGGAGTTCCTTTCTTTTTCATATAGTGAGCAATGGGTAGGCTTTTATCCGGATATCCCGGCCCTAAATCAATTAATGAAAATGTTCCTTGCGTTGGCGTTATATTTCCAAGATTGGAGTGAATAATATCAAGGCTTTCCTTGTGAAAGGTATTATAATATTTATCATTTTTTGTTACCCCTATATAGGCATTTGATTGCTTACTTGAAAGATACAAAAGATGAGGGTCGGTAAGGCAATAATGATTTATTTTCTGAGGATCTTTTTTTAAATGTGAGACTGTTTCTAGAAATAACGAAGTATTCATTTGGCCCTCTGAACTTGAGAAAAAGTATGAAAATAAGCCAGGTCATTCTGTTCTTTTTGTATATTGCTCATCCTTTTTAGCCATTGAGGGTTCATAAATTTTCCTTTCTATAATCCAGTCAAATGTATTCTTTAAAAAGAATCTCAATATCTTCGTTTGCCCAGTAATCCTGTTGCTTCATCATAGACAAAATCACATATTAGGCAACGCCATTTTTTTATCAAGAAAAGCTTCTTTTTCTTAGCTTCGAAAGACTATACACTTAAGATCTAAAAAACACCTATCCTTGCAGGGGAGCAGGATGTACACTTGGTAAGGTTGTAGGATCTCTTGTGTTCGCTCTCTCCCTCTTGTCTATTTTGTGCACCTCTTACTATGGTAGCAAGTCTTGGTCCTCAGGATATGGGAGTATGCCTATGACAATGCCCGGTGAAATGATGAAAAAGATGATACCACAAATGATGGAGCACATGCAGACTAAGGATCATTAAAGAAAAACATCTCTCAGAAATTAACTTTCCTCAGGAAGGTCTTTCTTAAAGAAAATGGATTCTACCTTCCTAACCTCAAAAACCTGGAATTCACCGCACAAATGATTGTGCTCCCTGACATTAAAACCGCTCCAAGAGCGGGGCTTAAAACAATACCCCAGGCATAAAAGGCTCCTGCGGCTGCTGGAATGGCAAAGATATTGTACCCCGTCGCCCAGAGGAGGTTTTCAATGATTTTTCGATAGGTTGAACGAGCAAGACCAACAATAGCCACCACATCCATGGGATTGCTTTTAACGAGGATAATATCAGCCGTTTCAATGGCTA